>DASSWD010000148.1:0-18751 GCA_035705335.1 Marinobacter sp.
TGGTAGCGGGGGCTGGATTCGAACCAACGACCTTCGGGTTATGAGCCCGACGAGCTACCAGACTGCTCCACCCCGCATCAAACTGGTGGTTGCCGGGTTACCCCGATCAACGTGGCGCGCATCATACGAAGGTGGCTGGCGGTTGTCAAAGGCTTTTGCCCATTCCTCAATCGTCAATTGCTGATTATGCTGTACGCTATGTTGGATCGGGCGCACGGTTTGCACAAAAGGCGCTGTGCGAGCCCCTGCGGTTCGGGTTTCTGAAGTCTTCAGGGCCATGCGGTTTTGATCAGTGCCGTTTGAACGATAGCAACGCCTCTTACTTGTGAAAAGGACGCACCCATGTCGGATCTTTACCTCAAACTTGTCAATACACCCGTGGGCAAAACCGCCGCACAATCCCTGGGCCTGCCGTCCCCGGCGCCACTGAAGCGCCTGAAGCGGGTCGACCAGCCGTTTATCGAGGGTGATGTGCTGATCGGCGCGGCCACCGGAGCGAGAGCGGCGCCTGCCCTTGGCCGCATCCTTGGTGCCAGCCCGGCTGCCTTGCTCCACGCCGGCGGGCCCGCCTCGCTGTCGGATTCCGCAAAAGCGGGTAACAAGGCCAAAGCCATTGATCTGAGCAATGTGGCGGATGCCCGGTTCGCCGCCCTGGTGTTTGACGCCACGGGCATCAAAAAGCCGGACGACCTGAAAGCCCTGTACGAGTTCTTCCATCCGACCATCCGCAAACTGGCCAGCAATGGCCGGGTACTGGTCATTGGCCAGAACCCCGCGACCTGCCGAAAACCACCCCACGCCGCGGCTCAACATGCGCTCGAAGGCTTTGTCCGGGCGGTTGGCAAAGAGGTGGGCAAGAAAGGTTCCACCGCCAATCTGGTCTGGCTGGCCCCGAACGCCGAGAGCCAACTGGATTCCACGGTGCGATTCTTCCTGTCGCCCCGTTCAGCCTATGTTTCCGGCCAGGTGGTACGCATTGGCAAGGCTGGGGAATCCCGGGCCAGCAATCCGGTCGCGCCGCTTTCTGGCAAGGTTGCTTTGGTTACCGGTGCGTCCCGCGGCATTGGCGCGGCCATTGCTGAAACCTTTGCCCGGGACGGCGCCACGGTGATTGGTCTGGACATGCCTACCGTGCTGGACGAACTGCAATCGGTGATGGCTGCCATCAGGGGCAAGGCGCTGGCCTGCGACATTACCGACCCGGCGGCGCCCAAGCTGATTGGCGATTTCATCGAAAAGGAAACCGGCACGGTGGACTTCGTGATCCACAACGCCGGCATCACCCGGGACAAAACCCTGGGCAACATGCCGGAGCACTTCTGGGACATGACCATCGCCGTGAACCTGACCGCTGAGGAACACATCGATGAGAAACTGTTGGCCAGGGGCCTGCTGCAGGACAACGGCCGTATCGTCTGCATCTCTTCCATCAGCGGCATTGCCGGCAACTTTGGCCAGACCAATTATTCCACCGCCAAAAGCGGCGTGATCGGTTACGTGGAAGCGATGGCAAAGCAGTTGAACAACGGCATCACCATCAACGCCGTGGCGCCGGGCTTTATCGAAACCCAAATGACAGCCGCCATGCCGTTTACCATCCGCGAAACGGGTCGTCGCATGAACAGTCTGTCTCAGGGTGGCTTGCCGGTGGATGTGGCCGAAACCATTGCCTGGTTCTGTAACCCGGCGTCAGGCGGCGTGACCGGGAATGTAGTGCGAGTGTGCGGCCAGTCTCTGATCGGGAAATGATCAGAAACCTGCTGACATCAAACAGGCATAAAAAAAGGCATAAAAAAAGCAGGCCCTAAGGCCTGCTTTTCAGAATTCTGGTGGGTGGTGAGGGGATCGAACCCCCGACCCTCGCCTTGTAAGGGCGATGCTCTCCCAGCTGAGCTAACCACCCAGAATAGATGGCGGAGCGGACGGGACTCGAACCCGCGACCCCCGGCGTGACAGGCCGGTATTCTAACCAACTGAACTACCGCTCCACAGCGCAAGACAAGATGGTGGGTGGTGAGGGGATCGAACCCCCGACCCTCGCCTTGTAAGGGCGATGCTCTCCCAGCTGAGCTAACCACCCAGCTTGTCGTGCCAAACACTTTGTCGAGACCGGCTACGCACTGAGTGTTGCATTTCGGCTCAAGCAAGTGAGACGCGCATTTTAAGCATTTCGCTCACAGTGTCAAATGTTTTCCGGAAATTTTCGATTCGCTTTCCCCGATGCTTCCCGGGGCCGCCAACACTGGTGATTTGTCAATCAAAATCAGAGGCTTGACCAGCATTCTGGCCTTTCTTTCCCAGGGCCATTCGGCTGACCCGATTCCGCCGTTCTGGCGGCACAGCCTGGCTGGCCAGAGCACAATTGAAGCGATCCACCCGTTCCTTGAATTCGCGCCAGGACGATTCCATGTAAGGGCCGGCGTCCTGCGCCGCCCGACGAAGACGCCCGCGCCATTGACTGAAACCAGACATGCTCCCTGCCTCACCGAATACCGACGTGCTCAGTGTAGTACCGGCGCCGTCAGAAAATCCACCAGCCGCCGGATTCGGCCTCCCGGGCGCGCTCCCGCTCTTCCTCAAGCCGGGCGTATTCCTGCTCCAGCACATCGAGCTTCTGATCCGCTTCCAGCGGCTCTGCCGGGCCACCGCCAAACGGCCAGTACCACGCGGCTTCTTCATAGCGACCTTCCGCTTTCAGGCGTTCGATCTCCAGTTCCCGGGCTTCTTCAAGGGCAGCTTTCCGGTTCTCGTAGTCGGTATCCTGGTTCACTTCGACAATCGACACGGCGGCGTGGTTAGGCGCCAGTAAATCGCTGTTCAGGAAACGGGTGGCCACAATCTGATCCGCCTGCATGGCGTATTCCCGGGTGACCAGTTGCAGGTCGCCCGAAGCCAGTGGGTGCGCCGGGTCCAGATCCGGATGGGGGCGCTCCGGCGGCTCAACCTCACTGTAGCGCAGGTAGTAGATCCGGCCTGGCTCCACCGTCAGCGTGGCGTCGGCTATCAGGCTAAGGCTGAACGAATTCAGCCCCTCAAGCCCCAGCAGCGGCCGACGCATGGCAATGTGGCGGTCACCGGGGCTGACTTCCAGCCAGGTGAAGCTGTCGGCGCGGATATTGAAATAATGGTTGTCGTCGATGTAGACGCTGGGCGCCTCGATCTCATCCGCCGCCCACTGCGAGTAGGGCCGGTAGAAGTAGATCAACGCGTTTTCCTGGCTCCAGGCATCGGTGGCAATGTGCACGAAATCGTGCCCTGATACCGGGTGCAGAAAAGACCCCACACTCTTCCCGATCGACTGGTAAACCGTACAACCTGACAACACAAGCAGGCATGCCGCCACGAAGGCAGCTTTCAAGACAGGCACTAGGATATTCATTGTTGCAACTCTTCATTCCCTGGCGAGTGGCCAGATCATAGCAACTGCCACGGCCAAGAAATGAGAGCTAACGCAAGGGATGGCGAAACGACTTACTGGGCCGCCGCCCGCAGTTGATCCACCTGCTCTGACAGACGAACCAGACGCGATGTAAGCTGAGCCCGGGAGGCGTCGATGGACTCCACGGTCTGCCGCAGATCGGATAGCTGCGAGCGCAGTGAACTCAGGTCATTCGCGGCGGCCAGCCCATCCAGATCGGATTCCAGGGAACTGATGCGACTCTCCATGCCGTCAATGCCCAGTTTCTGCTCCTGTTCGAAACGACGAACCCGGCGTTCCACTACCTGATCCACCTCCGCCAGCTGCTGATCCAGCTCGCCCAGGCGGGCGTCCAGCGCGCTCTGGTCTTGTTCCAGCACCGCGACGGAATCGTTCAGTCGCACGCTTAGCTGCTCTACATCACCCGCCAGCGAATCCCTGGCCTGCTCCAGACTGGCTGACAGCTCAGTGACCGACTTCGCTGCCTCAGCCAGATCGGACTCCAGCGCCGCCAGCCGCTCCTGATGCTCGTCCAGACGCTTTTTATTGCGATCATTCACAACCCCCCAGAGCTTGCGGATCTCGCTGTCTGCCGTCTCCAACCGTTGCTGGTGCGCGGCCAACTGTTCCGCCAGCGACGCACCGCGCTCCTGAAGATTTTCTCCGGTCTCAGACAGTTCGCCCTCAAACCGCGCCAGGGTCAGCTTGCTCTGCCGCACCCAGTAATCTGCCTCTTCCAATTGTGTTTCCATGGCCTTGATGCGTTCATGCTGCAGATAACCCGCACTGCTGGCCACAACAATCACCAGCACAAGCAGCACCCACAGCACCTTGCTGCCGCTGCTGCCACCGCCACTACCCGATGATCCGGGGGCTTTTGGCTCTTTCGGAGGCGGGCTGCCAGCGCCGGCGGGCTGCTTCATGGGCTTTTCTTTTTCCGGCTTCGTCTCGGCTTTTTTCGGCGCAGCGGCACCGATGGGCGCGTCTGCCCTTAGCTCATCGTCATCGGGACGGATGGGTTCCATTACAACTCCTGCGACTGCATGGGATTCATGGGGTTGATCATACCCGCAGTTGTGCGAGGGTGAAAATGTCGCCGGTTGCATGGTTAGTAGCCAAAACATACAATTGCCGGCTTTCCAGACCACACAGGACGTTGCATATGCAGCCGCTCGTAGGCCTCATCATGGGCTCGAAATCCGACTGGCCCACCATGGAACACGCCGCCGACATGCTCGACAAACTCGGCGTGCCCTACGAGACCCGGGTTGTCTCTGCCCACCGCACCCCGGACCTGCTGTTCGACTACGCCAAAACCGCCGCCGACCGCGGCCTGAAAGTGATCATCGCCGGCGCCGGCGGTGCCGCACACCTGCCAGGCATGGTGGCGTCGCAAACCTCTTTGCCGGTGCTGGGTGTGCCCGTACAATCAAAGGCACTGAATGGTCTGGATTCGCTGCTATCTATTGTGCAAATGCCCGGTGGCATCGCAGTCGGCACGTTGGCGATTGGTAAGGCGGGCGCAACCAACGCCGGATTGCTGGCTGCGCAGATTATCGGCACCTATGATGATGCCGTTCGCAAAGCGGTCGATGAATTCCGGTCTACCCAGACCCAGACGATCCTGGATAATCCTGACCCGAAGGATCAGTGAATCCAGCTCGACGGCCTGACCTTGCCCGCGACCCACTCCAGAAGCGTAAAAGCAGGAGAGCTCAGATGAGAATTGGTGTACTAGGCGCCGGCCAGCTGGGCCGCATGCTGGCCCTTGCAGGTTACCCGCTGGCCAAAGACTTCGTTTTCTATGACATGTCCGGCAGCCCCAGCGCCGGCCTGGGCGAGGTTATCGTCGACCGCGACGGCGAATACCTCGACGACTTCCTGTCCCGCGTAGACCGCGTCACCTACGAATTCGAACACCTGCCAGTGACCGTCGCCGAAACCCTCGCCAAACATAAACCGGTCCACCCATGCCCCCGCGCCCTGCAGGTGTGCCAGAACCGCGAGGCCGAAAAAACTCTGTTCGGCCAGCTTGGCATCCCCACCCCCGAATGGAAAATCGCCGACAGCGCCGACTCCCTGAAAGCCGCCGCCGAAGCACTCGGCTGCCCGGTAGTGGCCAAATCCATCACCGAAGGCTACGACGGCAAAGGCCAGGCCGTGCTGAAATCACCGGCCGACGCCGCCCAGGCCTGGTCCAGCATCGGCCACCCACGGGTCATTGTAGAAAAGTTCGTCAACTTCAAGCGGGAAGTGTCCATCATCGCGGTGCGCAGTGAAGACGGCGACGTGGCGTTTTACCCCATGGCAGAGAACACTCATCACCAGGGCATTCTGCGTTACTCCATCGCGCCAGCGCCCGGCCTGCAGCCACACATTCGCCAGGACGCCGAAAAATACATCAAAGCACTGTTGAACGAATTGAACTATGTCGGCGTACTCACCCTGGAGCTGTTCGAAACCGCCGACGGCCTGGTAGCCAACGAAATGGCACCCCGGGTACACAACTCCGGTCACTGGACCATCGAAGGCGCCATGACCAGCCAGTTCGAGAACCACATCCGGGCGGTGAGTGGCCATGCCCTGGGCAACGTCGAAGCCCGCGGCCTCAGCTGTATGATCAATATCATCGGCGAGCACGGCGACATCGAACGCATTCTGGCATTGCCCTACGCCCATGTGCACCTGTACAACAAGGGAGAAAGGCCGGGCCGAAAACTGGGCCACGTCAATGTGCTGGCCGACAGCTATGAGGAACTGGTCTGGCGCGTTCGCAACTGCGCCCAGTTCCTGCCGGGTTGCCCAGAATTCGCCAGCACCTTGACGGCAAAGCCTTGATTTAAGACAAACCGCCCCTATATTGCGGTATTGTCCATCCACATAAACAGAGAGAACCAGGGAGAACGACCTCATGGCATTTGAACTTCCCGCACTTCCGTACGAAAAGAACGCTCTGGAACCGCACATGTCCCAGGAAACCCTGGAGTATCATTACGGTAAACACCACAACACCTACGTGACCAAGCTGAACGGCCTGGTGGAAGGCACCGACAACGCCAACAAGTCTCTGGAAGACATCATCAAGAGCGCCAGCGGCCCGCTGTTCAACAACGCCGCCCAGGTGTGGAACCACACCTTCTTCTGGAACTGCCTGAGCCCCAGCGGTGGCGGTGAGCCCACCGGCGCTGCCAAGGCTGCGATCGAGAAGGCATTCGGTTCCTTCGACAACTTCAAGAAGGAATTCAACGACAAGGCCGCCAACAACTTCGGTTCTGGCTGGACCTGGCTGGTCAAGAAGGCAGACGGCAGCGTCGCCATCGTGAACACCAGCAACGCGGAAACCCCGCTGACCGGTGCCGACAAGCCGGTGCTGACCGTTGATGTCTGGGAGCATGCTTACTACATCGACTACCGCAACAGCCGCCCGAACTACCTGGAAGGCTTCTGGAAGCTGGTAAACTGGGATTTCGTCAACGAAAACCTGGCCTGATCCGGCGATGATCTGCCGATAAATTCGGCGATCTGATCCCAAACGCCCGCAACGGTTCGCCCTGCGGGCGTTTGTGTTTCTGATAGCGACGAAACCGCAACAAAACGCTACACGCCCGACCAAGAAACTCTGGAAAAATCAGCCATACTCCATGCAGTGGTCATAATTCTGAACCATACTGTGGTTTCATAACCAACAAGAACTCGCGGGATGCAGAAAACGTTCGAAGTTGAACATCACCTGGGCTACCGGATTCTGCGCTGGGTACTGATCGTTGCCCTGGTCAGCGGGGTTGTCGTGAGCGCCGTTCAGGTGGTGCTGGATGCCAAACGGGTGTCTGACGAGCTTGAACGCCAGGCCCGTCAGACCATTTCAATGGTCGGAGATGCGGCTACCCAGGCCGTGTTCAGCATTGACAACACGCTCGCCCAACAAGTGGTGGACGGCTTGTTCGCTCTCGAATCCGTGCACATGGCCCGGATTACTCACCCAGATGGCGATGAACTCGGCAGCCGGCTACGATCACTTCAGGAGTCTCCCTTTCGCCCATTGACCGACGCCATTTTCGGGCCGGTACGGGATTATCGTGAGCCTTTGAATCGGAATGCCAACCCGAACATCCTCTATGGCTACCTGGAAATCCAGTTTGATACGTTCCCGGTTGCCGGCACCTGGCTCAGCCGTGCCTTTGTCACTTTTGCCTCCGGTATCGCCGTCGCCCTGATTCTTGGCATTAGCCTTTTCGTTGTGTTCCATGTGCTTCTTAACCGACCACTGATGCGCATCGTTCATTCAGTGAAGAAAGTGGACCCTGCAAAGCCGGATGACCGGCTGGTTACCATGCCTCCCGGCCATCAGCGTGATGAGCTCGGGCTCTGGGTCAACGCCACCAACAATCTGCTGGTGGCCATCGGCGACAGCCAGAAACGCCACCGGGAGGCCGAAGACCGAGTCAGCCAGTTGTCAAGGTTTGACCAATTAACGGGCCTTCCCAGTCGCGACACGTTTATGGATGCGCTGCAGGGTGAAATCGCCCAGACCTCGCAAACCGGCGGTTCCATAGCACTGATGGCCTGCGGCATTGATGATTTCAAATCGGTGAACGAGCAATGCGGTTTCCGGGTTGGTGACATCATTCTGCAGACCCTGGCCAGCCGGTTGAGCGCCAACCTGACGTCCGATCGGTTCATGCTCGCCCGCCTTGGCAGCGATCAGTTCGTTATTGTCGAGAAGCGCCTGAAAGACGGCTTCCAGGCGGCTGAAACTGCTGAAAAAATTCTGGCAAACTTCGCCACACCGATCGCCGCAGAGCATCACCGGATATCGCTGACTGCGACCATCGGTATTGCCCTGTTCCCTTCGGACGCCAATCAGGCAGACCGGCTGCTGCAGAGCGCCGAGCAGACCATGGCGCTGGCCAAACAAAATGGCCACAACCACTTTCAGTTCTATGTAGCCAGCATCGATCAGGAAATCCGTGAGCGCAAACAGCTCGAAAAAGATCTTGCCCGGGCGTTGGCCAATCACGAATTCCATCTGGTGTACCAACCACAGATCAACCTGGGTAGCCGCCGGGTGATCGGCGCCGAAGCCTTGCTGCGCTGGAAGCATCCGGAACGCGGCATGATCCCGCCCGATCACTTCATTCCCGTGGCCGAAGCCTGCGGCGCCATCGTCGAAATCGGCCAGTGGGTACTGGATCAGGCCTGCTGGCAGGCCGCGCGCTGGGCGACCGACGGCACACCTTTCCGGATTGCGGTTAACCTCTCGGCCGTGCAACTGAAGCAGGGCGACATCGTCGAGATAGTGCTCGATACCCTGCAGCGTCATAACATCCCCGCCGGACGCCTGGAACTGGAAGTGACTGAAACCAGTTTCATGACCAACATGGCAGATGCGGTGGCCAAACTCCATTTGCTGCATCACGCAGGCATCAGCATTGCCGTTGACGATTTCGGCACTGGCTACTCGTCGCTCACCTACCTCAAGCAGATGCCCGTTCAGCATCTGAAAATCGACAAGCAGTTCATCCGCGATTTGCTGGTCAACGAGGAAGACACCCGCATCGCCAACATCATCATTGATCTGGGCAAGAGTCTGAACCTGACCGTGGTGGCGGAAGGTGTGGAAACCGCCGAGCAGGAATATTACCTCAGCCAGCGCGGATGCCAGCTCGCCCAGGGCCATTACTTCAGCAAACCGCTGCTGCCGAAAGATTTTGAGATCTTCGTAAAAGCCTTTCACAGCCAGATCGTGGAAAATAATGCCTGAATTCATGCCCTGAGGAGCAGTCATGGGAACGACTTTGATTGGCATCATCGTCATTGCGGTGGTCGTGTTTTACCTGGTTTACATCTACAACCGGCTGGTGTCCCTTAGAAACCAGTTCAAGAATGGCTTTGCCCAGATTGACGTGCAGCTGCAGCGTCGCCATGACCTCATTCCCAACCTGGTGGAGTCCGCTAAGGCCTACCTGGAGCACGAAAAATCCACCCTCACCCAGGTCATGGAAGCCAGGAATAACGCCGTCAGCGCCCAGAAAGACGCTGCCGCCGACCCGGGTGATGGCACCCGCATTCAACGCCTGGGCAGCGCCGAGAACCTGCTCACCAAAGCGCTGGCGAACTTCTACGCCGTGGCCGAGAACTACCCTGAGCTGAAAGCCAACGAAACCATCCAGCAACTGATGGAAGAGCTGTCCAGCACGGAGAACCGCGTCTCTTTTGCTCGCCAGGCGTACAACGATGGCGTGATGAGCTACAACATTTTCCGCGAGAGCTTCCCCAACAATTTGGTCGCCGGTCTGTTTGCCTTCAAGGAAACCGCGCAGCTCCAGTTGGAGACCCCCGAGGCCCGCACGGCACCGAAAGTCAGCTTCTAAGGCAAGCCACGGATGGCAACCCCCAATCCCGGTTTTTTCGAGCGCCAGGCCCATGCCCGGCGCAACACCGGCCTTCTGGTCGTTCTGTTTCTCACCGCTGTCGCGCTGATCACTCTCGCCGTATGCCTGGTTGGCTATGCCGTCACACGCAGTGAATCCACCAGCCTGCCGTTTCAATACTGGTTGCTCACCAGCCATGGCCTGATCACC
Source organism: Marinobacter sp. (assembly GCA_035705335.1). Classification (GTDB taxonomy): domain Bacteria; phylum Pseudomonadota; class Gammaproteobacteria; order Pseudomonadales; family Oleiphilaceae; genus Marinobacter. Next base: position 10,000 of record DASSWD010000148.1, read on the forward strand.
GCAGGCGGCGTCATCGCACTGATCAGCGTGGGCTCACTCATACGTTGGGCCGCGCTGGCCGGCGGTGGCTCAAAAGTCGCCGAAATGGTCAGCGCACGCCCCATCGAGCCAGACACCCGCGACCCACAAGAGCGAATCCTGCGAAACATTGTCGAAGAAATGGCCATCGCCAGTGGGGTGCCAGTACCCAGCCTGTACGTGATGGACAACGAAACCGGGATCAACGCCTTTGTTGCCGGTTACACCCCGGGCGAGGCGGTCATGGTGGTCACCCATGGAGCACTCACCCAGCTCAGCCGGGATGAACTCCAGGGCGTGGTGGGCCATGAGTTCAGCCACATTCTGAACGGTGACATGCGCATCAACGTGCGCCTGATTGCGCTGCTCGCCGGCATCCTGATGATCGGTCAGATCGGCCATTTTCTGTTGCGGGCAGGCTTTTACAGCGGCGGCCGGCATCGCAGTCGGGACGGTCGGGCCCAGGCTGCCATCGGCCTGGTTGGCCTGGCGCTGATGGTCATAGGTTACGTTGGAGTATTCTTTGGCCGCCTGATTCAGTCGGCCGTGTCGCGCCAACGGGAAATGCTGGCCGATGCCTCCGCCGTGCAGTTTACCCGCAATCCGGAGGGCATTGGCGGTGCCCTGTTCAAGATTGGCGTGAAAGGCGGTTACCTAGACACCACCAGCCACGCCAGCGACATGAACCACATGTGTTTTACCGAATCCGCACGGATGAAGTTTGCCTCGCTGCTGGCCTCTCACCCGCCTATTGACGAACGTATACAGGCGATTCAACCCGGGTTGATGGCACGCCTTAGAAGCCGTCTGCGAGATACCCAACCTCTCCAGGCGGCCACACCGGGCAGCGCACAGTCATCGGCAACGGTCAGCGCGGTCAGCGAGTTATCAGGAGCCGTGAGCGCTTCAACAAGCGCCATCAGTGCCCGATCAAGAGCTGCCGGCGCCGTGCCTGCCAGGGGGCTGTCCAGTCAGGTTGGCAAGGTGTCGGACCACAACGAGGCCTACGCCACGCAACTGCTTGCTGAACTGCCCGCCACCTTTCGTACCCTGCTGAACACCCGCTCTGGTGCGATTCAATTGTGTTATGGCCTGCTGGTGCACGAAGTCACGGATGAGGAACGGCACAAACGGCTTGCGGGTATGGATCAGCACGGTCTGCTGGGGGTCAACACCGGGCTGCTCGACAAACTGCTGCCCACCATTGACCGCCTTGGGGCAGACATCCGCTTCCCGGCGCTGGAGCTGGCCATGCCGGCGCTGCGCAAGCTGGACCCGGAGGAACGCGCTGCCCTGCTGGATAACGTGCGCCTGCTGATTCACGCTGATAACCGGCTAAGCCTGTTTGAACATGCTCTGGCCAGCTTCCTGAACCGTCATCTGGCGCCCGAAGCCGCGTGGGATGTGCCGGTGCGTTACCGGCAATACCGGGCTGTACTACCTGAACTGGCACTTCTGTTCAGCCTGTTTGCGCGCGCCGGCACAGACCATCCCGATGAGGCCAGCGCACTGTACCGGGAGGCCCTAGCCAGCTTCGGCGAGCAAACCAGCGTCGATGCTGATCCGCTTCCGAGAGTGACACTACCGGCTCTGCAACAATCATTGGAGCGTCTGAGCCAGTTATCGCCGCTTATGAAGCCGGCGGTCATTGACGCCTGCGCTCACTGCGTAAGCCACGACGGCCGGGTCGCCGCAAAAGAATACGAATTGATGCGACTGGTAGCGGACCAACTGAACTGCCCGATGCCGCCCCTTTGACGGCATGTCGGGTCAACGTGCCCTGGACCGCTGCAGTTAATCGTCGCCCGCAGGCTCAACGATACGCTGGCCGCCAAACAGCTGATCCAGAGAGGGTTCCTCGCCAGGATCGGGCAATCCGAGCTTTTCCCTCGCCGTCAGGTCAATATCCCAAAGCTGACTGAACTTGTCTTCGGTGGTCGCCACACTTTCAGCCTTATCAAGCAATATGGTGGGGCGCAGGAATACCAGCAGGTTACGCTTTATCCGAGTCTCACTTTCGGAGGAAAACAGTCGGCCCAGTATCGGAATGTCGCCTAAAAGCGGCACTTTGCTCTCGCTAACCAACAAGTCATCCCGAATCAGCCCGCCCAACACCACGGTTTCCTGATCATCGGCCAGTACCGTGGTCTTGATCTCACGTTTGTTAGTGATCAGATCAGACGCGCCAGACACCGTTGTGGTAGCTATGTCTTCGGTGGTTTGCTCCACCACCAGCCGGACAAGACCATCAGCGCTGATCGTAGGGGTTACCTTTAACGAAAGGCCAACGTCTCGTCGTTCGATGGTGGTGAAAGGGTTGGAAAGGCCATCACCGGTGACCGCCTGCTGGCCGGTCCGAAAGGGCACATTTTGCCCGACAATAATCTCGGCTTCCTGGTTATCCAACGTGATAATGCTAGGCGTGGACAACAGGTTCGCCGCTGACGAGGTCGACAGCGCCTGAATCAGCAAACCCCAGGTCAAACCATCCTCATCCCGGTCACCGGCACCCAGAGTGATACCGCCCGCCAATTGCGGCAAGACGTCGCCCACCAGCGCACCAATCACCGAATTCAAACCGAGCATGCCTTCCCCGCTGGTCAGGTTGGTGCCCAGCACCGGGAATGAACCCGACGATTCATCACCCGCCGCCAGTTGCACACCCAACTGATCGCCCATCTCATCACTGATTTCAACGATGGCGGCTTCGATCATCACCTGGGCGCGGCGAACATCCAGCGCCTGAATGATCTGTTCCGCCTCCTGCATGAGTGAAGGTTCGCCCCGTACGACCAAGGCGTTCAGCCCCTCGTCAGCGAATACGGCGAAATTGGCGCCATTACCGCCGGAGGATTGGCCACCGCCTGCGGCGCCAGCGGTCTCCTCTGCTACCGCTCCCATTACGCCCTCCAGGATTTCCGCGAGTTCCTGTGCATCCGCATGGTTAAGCCGAATGACCTTGGTAGTGCCGCCTGTGGCTGACGGCTGGTCCAGTTGGCGGATCAGCCCACGCATCTTGTCCCGGAAGCTCTCATCGCCACGCAAAATCAGGCGGTTGCTGCGAGGATCGGCAGTGACAGTGTACTTGCGCGCGGTGTTATCAGCGCCACCCTGCCCCAACTCGGCGGGCGCCAGTTCCTTCAGCAATTCAACCATATCCCCGACCCAGGCCTCCTGCAGCTGGATGACCTCCACCTCATACTTGGAGGGGCTGTCCAGCTCCCGAACGATCTGTTCAATCCGGGCAATGTTGGAGGCATGGTCGCTGACGATTAACGCGTTGGCAGCCGCAACGCCAGCCAGGTGGCCGTACTTGGCAACCAATGGCCGCAATATCGGCACCAGTTCAAGAGCATTGGCATTGTCCACCTGAATCACTTTGGTGATCAATTGCTCGGAGGGTGTCTCCGAAAAGCGGCCCAAAATTTCAGCCGACTGCTTGGCATCTACCTGCTGAATAATCTTGATGACTTCTTCACCGGGCACCGCAGTAAAACCATGAACGTTCAGCACCGCCAGAAACAAATCGTAGATTTCTTCCTTTGTCATCGCTGCACTGGATAGCACCGTCACCCGGCCCTTTACCCGGGGGTCTACCACGAAGCTGAACCCTGTTATATCGGCTACCTGAGTCACAAAGGCGCGAATATCAGCGTCTTTGAGATTCAGGCGCCAGGTGGGCGGTTCCTCCTGAGCGTGCAACGGCGCTATGGCGAAAATCGACAATAGCAGCGTGAGCAGAAGGGTCCGGAAACGGCGGGTCTTGTCATTATACATCTGGCGAAGTCGTCCTGTTGTTGAAGCCCCGGTCAGCGCCACTGCTCGGGTATGGCATAACTGACGGTGAGTATGGATCCGTCACGCTCAATTTCGATGTCCAGCCGGGCCTCGTTACGCCAGCTTTCCAGCAGGGTTTTGTCCTGCTCTATATTGCCAAGGCTCTGCCCATTGATAGACAGAATTACATCCCCCGGCTGAAGGTTGACGGCATTCAGCATGGCACTGGAGCCATCATAAACGTAACCGGCAACGCCCGCAGGGTCGACGGGTTGAAGCCCGTAGGGTGCCAGGGCTGCCACGCCCTGGGAATCTACCTGCTCGCGGGCTTCCGCCAGGAAAGCCTCCGGGGATACTGAGGTGTCTGCCGGTGCTTCTGCAACCATATCGGTGCCGCCCAGGCCGGATTCCTCATCAAACGTGAGAGTCTCGTAGCGACCGCCGCGACGCAGGAGCACACGGACTGGTTCAACTTCGGCCAGTACCGCGTTCCCGGGTAAGCGATCGCCCACACGGTAATACGCCGCGTCGCCATTGCTTTCCGACACTATAGCACCAGAGTCTTCCGGGCGCTGTCCAACCAGCACACCTTCCAGGGTCAGGCGCAGCCCGGTTTCCGGCGCTGAGCGGCGTATAACCTCGGCCACGCCCGCCTGCTGCTCCGACCGCCCAAACAGCTCATAAGTTGCCACCGGTGCCAGATCGCCCCCGGCGCCACTGACAATACCGATCCCAGCCACAAACTCCGGCACCGGCTGGTCCTGCCAGGCAAACAGCCAGGTCAGCTTTGCCAGTTGCACGCCGAGGAACACAGCCAGAATCACCAGCAGGATATTAGCCAGCCAACACGCCACACGATTCTGACTCTCAGCCGATAATCGGGCCATCTCAGAACCCCCCCGGCAGAACCGGCTGGCGTACCTGGAACACTACATCGCCCGGTTGCGCGGAATCGGGCCAGGGCTGGCCCGCAAGGTCGATCATGCGTTTGTAGACACGGATCTCCATCATCCCATCCCAGAGAATACTGACATCTGCCGCCGGGCCTTCCCCCTCCTGCGCCTGGATGGTCAACGACAATCCGTTCTCCAGGGTGTCCAGCATCGCCAGCATGGGCGGGAATTCTGCCTGGCCGACATCATTTCCCATCGGCCAGGTCACCAGGCCGCCATCCCACCGGCCCAGACCGTCGGCCTGTTCAAGACGCCCGGGCGCACCGGCAAGGTGAAAGCGTTCAATCATCACCTCGCCCTCAATCATGGCACCGCCGCTCTGGCGAATCAGCGATTCGAATTCCGCCACCTTGATCTGCCCACGGGCATTTACGTCATAGTGGCCAGACCACGCAACATTGGCAAGGCCGCTGATCCGGGATTGCGAAGACGATACGCCGAACGACACCGGCAGTGACAACCCGGACAGATCCGGCCAACCCAGCTGCCATTCAATGCGTGCCGGAATCCCGGCCACCACCACACCGGCGGCGCCATCCCACAGCTGGCCGGACACCTGCCGGATGTCCACCTGGGGCGGCAACACAACCTGACCGGCCGCTTTCTGCCACAACCAGCCAGCGGGCAACCACACCACCAGGGTCACCGCATACACCAGCAAGCCAAGCCCGAACAGCAGCGCCAGTTTGCCGGGGCCGAAAAAGGATGTAGGGCGGGATTCCGTCATGTAGCTGGTGCACGCGTTATGAAACCGGTAGCCGAGTCTAGCAAAGCCGTTTACCAAGTTCATGACAAAAAAAACGAAAAACCCCGCGCCAGTGTGAACCAGCGCGGGGTTTTTCAGGGTGATCGGTCCGGGCCTGTGACGCTGGCCCGGGGAGGATCAGGCCGGCATTACATCATGCCGCCCATGCCTCCCATTCCGCCCATGCCACCCATGTCCGGCATGCCACCGGCTTTCTCGTCTTCCGGCTCGTCGGCAACCATCGCCTCAGTGGTGATGATCAGAGAAGCCACAGAGGCTGCAGCCTGCAGCGCTGAGCGGGTTACTTTGGCCGGGTCAAGGATACCCATATCCAGCATGTCGCCATACAGCTCTGTAGCGGCGTTGAAGCCGAAAGAGCCCTGGCCTTCCTTCACCTTGGCAACGACCACAGAAGACTCGCCACCGGCGTTGAACACGATCTGGCGCAGCGGCGCTTCCATCGCACGGCGCAGGATGTTCACGCCCGCTTTCTGCTCATCGTTGATGGCGTCAACCTTGTCCAGAGCCGCGATGGCACGGATCAGGGTAACGCCGCCGCCCGGCACGATGCCTTCTTCAACGGCAGCACGGGTGGAGTGCAAGGCGTCTTCAACGCGGGCCTTCTTCTCTTTCATTTCCACTTCGGAGCCAGCGCCCACTTTGATCACGGCAACACCGCCGGCCAGCTTGGCCACGCGCTCTTGCAGCTTCTCTTTGTCGTAATCAGAGGTACTGTCTTCGATCTGCTTGCGAATCTGCTCGACGCGGGCACTGATGTCCGCCTCGGCACCAGCGCCGCCGATGATGGTGGTGTTTTCCTTGGTCACGTTCACACGCTTGGCAGTTCCCAGGTCATCCAGCGTGGTGTTTTCCAGGGTCAGGCCAACTTCTTCGGAAATCACAGTGCCGCCCGTCAGAATGGCGATGTCCTGCAGCATTTCCTTGCGACGGTCACCGAAACCAGGCGCCTTCACCGCGTTCACCTTCACGATGCCGCGCATGTTGTTGACCACCAGTGTAGCCAGCGCCTCACCCTCGATGTCTTCGGCGATGATCTGCAGCGGCTTGCCCGCTTTGGCAACGGCTTCCAGCACCGGCAGCAGTTCACGGATGTTGGAAATCTTCTTGTCGACCAGCAGGATGTACGGGTCTTCCAGCTCGGCCGACATGCTGTCCTGATTGTTGATGAAGTACGGGCTCAGGTAACCACGGTCGAACTGCATGCCTTCAACCACGTCCAGCTCGTCTTCCAGGCCACGGCCTTCTTCAACGGTGATGACGCCTTCCTTGCCAACTTTTTCCATCGCGTCGGCGATAATCTTGCCGATGGTCTCGTCGCCGTTGGCAGAAATTGTACCAACCTGCGCGATCATCTTGCTGTCATCGCAGGGCTTGGCCATGTCGCGGATCGCCTGAACGGCTGCGGCGGTGCCTTTGTCGATACCACGCTTCAGGTCCATAGGGTTCATGCCGGCGGTCACCGCCTTGATGCCCTCGTTCACGATGGACTGGGCCAGAACAGTAGCCGTGGTGGTGCCGTCACCGGCGGTTTCGTTGGCTTGGGAAGCCACTTCTTTCACCATCTGGGCGCCCATGTTCTCGAACTTGTCTTTCAGTTCGATTTCCTTGGCCACAGACACACCGTCCTTGGTCACGGTCGGCGCGCCGAAGGACTTCTCCAGAACCACATTACGGCCTTTCGGGCCGAGGGTTACCTTGACGGCGTCTGCCAGGATGTTGACACCTGCGACCATGCGCTTACGCGCGCTATCACCGAATTTAACTTCTTTTGCTGCCATGTCTTTTCTTCCTGTTCGTTAAACCGAAGTTGAATCAGATCAGATCAAAGAGCGTTCGTGCCGGAACAGACTGTAATCAGTCGAGCACGCCGTAGATTTCGCTCTCGCTCATGATGAGCAACTCTTCGCCGTCGATTTTCACGGTGTTTCCGGCGTACTGGCCGAAGACCACGGTGTCACCCACCTTGACCGCCAGTGCGCGGGTTTCGCCGTTGTCGAGAATCCGACCGTTGCCCACAGCCAGAACCTCGCCCTGAGACGGCTTCTCTTTGGCGTTACCTGGCAGCACAATGCCACCCGCAGTTTTCTCTTCTTCTTCCTTACGGCGTACGACAACACGATCGTGTAGCGGACGAATTTTCATTGCTCGGTTTCTCCAATAGTCAGATTAATGTGGCAATGACAATTGCATGTTGATAAATGCCAGGCCCGTCACCGGACCCGACCAATTGCCCGGCCTGCAAACCCCTGATGGACAGCGGTTTTCAGCCTGCGGCGAATCTGTGCTGTGTAGATGGGGCTGCCGGTAACGTTTTCAACACCCCACCCGAAAAATTTTTTACTTTTTTTCGCTCTGACCCGGCCCGCGCGAATCACCCCGATGGCCCTGCCCCAGGCGCTCGCGGTCGCTTTCGGTCTGGTCCTGATAATCGCCTTCAATGATGTCGCCATTGGCGTCCCGGTCAAACGGGCGCTGCTGGCCGAACGGGCCAGCACCATCAAACGGCCCGGCACCCTGCCCCGGGCCAAATCCGCCCCCGGCGCGAAACGTAAAACTCCGGCTTTGGCCGGCCACCGTCATGCGTTTCAGAGCCTGGTTGGCGAGCCAGTGGCGAGTGCCCGGGAGCAGGCACAAAAAGCCGAAGGTGTCGGTAATAAATCCCGGCGTCAGCAACATGGCGCCGCCCACCGCCAGAATCAGGCCCTCGGCGACTTCTTTGGCAGGCAGCTCGCCGCTGTTCAGACGTTCATTGGCCCGCAACAGCGTCGCCAGCCCTTGCTGGCGCAACAACCAGCCACCAATGATGGCGGTCAGGAACACCAGGCCCACGGTGTTCAAAACGCCGATCACGCTGCCCACTTGGATCAGCAACGCCAACTCGGCGATCGGCAGCACAATGAAAAGAAAAAAGAAAACCGGCAAAATGCCTCCTTAATAACAAACGCGATCGCGCCAGGAACAGCACACAGGAAACAAGTCCCACTTCTAACTTAGTTAGGGCAAACCGTGAAACTTCAAGATTCCATGACTGCAATCACCGGCAGCCCTTTCGGCTCAGAGCCCTCGAAGGAGCAGAAAATCTGGCAAGTGGTCGCCGCCATCCCAAAAGGAAAGGTCGCCAGCTACGGCCAGGTCGCCGCTATGGCTGGCCTCGGGCGCCAGGCCCGCTTTGTCGGCCGGGCCCTGGGTAAGCTGCCCGCCGGCCACAACATCCCCTGGTACCGGGTGATTCGCAGCA
>DASSWD010000149.1:0-3068 GCA_035705335.1 Marinobacter sp.
CGGCAAGCCAGACGGCATGGGGCCCGCCGGCACCAGAATCGTGGGCAGGTAACCGAAGCTCAGCGAACCGATCAGCAGGCCCGGCACAATCTTGTCGCAAATACCCAGCAACAGGGTGGCGTCGAACATGTTGTGACTCAGGGCCACGGCTGTGCTCATGGCAATGGTGTCCCGGGAGAACAGGCTCAGCTCCATACCCGGCTGGCCTTGGGTAACTCCATCGCACATCGCGGGGGTGCCGCCGGCAAACTGCGCCACCGACCCCATGCCGTGGGCCGCCTCCCGGATGATATCCGGGAACTTTTCGTACGGCTGGTGGGCCGAAAGCATGTCGTTGTAGGCCGAAACAATGGCCACATTGGCCTTGTTCATGAGCTTCAGGGTGTCTTTGTCGGCCTGGCTGCAGGCAGCAAAACCATGGGCCAGATTCCCGCAGGACAACGTGCTGCGGTGGGGCGATTGGGCCTTGAGTGCGGCCATCCGCTGCAGATAGTCCTGGCGGGTGGCGCGGCTGCGCTCGATGATGCGCTGGGTGACCTTGTCTACGATGGGGTGCATGGCGAACTCCATGTGGGTTGTTGCAGTGATCAGGCACTGCAATCCGTTTGTTATGACTGTCGTCTTTGTGAATGTAATTTTACCTATTTATTTTGCGCTTTGAACCCGTGAAACGTTCATTTTTCGTTTTTTTGTTGTTATATTTACTACATCACAAGCCGCAATCGAACAAAAAACAGCCAATACAGGAGTCGAGTCATGACCATCCGCATTGCCATCAACGGTTTTGGCCGCATCGGCCGCAATGTACTCCGCGCACTTTATGAAAATGACTACCGCAAGCAATTGCAGGTGGTCGCCATCAACGACCTTGGGGATGCCGAGACCAACGCCCACCTGTTGAAGTATGACAGCGTTCATGGTCGTTTTGACGGCGTTGTCAGTCATGATGCGGAATCACTCACCGTCAACGGGGACCGCATCGCCATTACCGCCACCCGCAACCCCGAAGACCTACCCTGGAAAGACTACCACGTCGACGTGGTGTTCGAATGCACCGGGCTGTTCACCAAGCGGGACAAAGCCGCCGCCCATCTTAAAGCGGGCGCACGCAAAGTCATCATTTCTGCACCCTCACCCGATGCAGACGCCATGGTAGTATACGGCGTTAACCACGATATTCTGAATGCCGGGCACGACGTGATCTCCAACGCTTCCTGCACCACCAACTGCCTGGCGCCGGTGGTTGAGGCCCTGCACAAAACCGTGGGCATTGAGAGCGGCCTGATGACCACCATCCACTCCTACACCAACGACCAGAAATTGAGCGACGTCTACCACAGCGACCTGTATCGTGCCCGCTCGGCTACCCAGTCGATGATCCCGACTAAAACCGGTGCTGCCGCCGCCATCGGCAAGGTGATTCCCGACCTGAACGGCAAGCTGGACGGCCTGGCGGTGCGGGTTCCCACCATTAATGTGTCACTGGTGGACTTCGGATTCATCGCCGGCCGGGACACCACCGTTGAGGAAATCAACGAAGTGGTCAAAGTCGCGGCAGAGAACAACCCGGTCCTGGGCTACAATGTGGAGAAGCTGGTCAGTGTGGATTTCAATCACAACGCCCTGTCCAGCATTTTCGACGCCAACCACACACGGGTAATCGGCCGCCACGTGAAGGTCATGGCCTGGTACGACAATGAATGGGGCTTCTCGAACCGAATGCTGGATAACGCCATTGCGCTGATCAACGCCAGCAAGTAATTCGCGGGAACCGCCGCACTTCATCGGAACAAAAGGAACACATACATGCTCAGGCGCACCAAAATTGTCGCCACCCTCGGCCCCGCCACGGATTCCCCGGAGTCCCTGGCCTCCATCATCAAGGCCGGGGTTGACGTTACCCGGCTGAACTTCTCCCACGGCAGTGCCGATGATCACATTGCCCGGGCCCGGCGGGTTCGGGAAGCAGCCGCAGCCCAGGGCCGCTTCGTGGCCCTGCTGGCAGACCTGCAGGGGCCGAAGCTGCGTATCGCCCGCTTCACTGACAACAAGGTGTTTCTGGAAGCCGGCCAGACCTTCGTACTGGACGCGGCGATGGACAAGGAAGCCGGCAACGCCGAGCGGGTGGGTATCGATTACGAACAGCTGATCAATGACGTCAAGACCGGTGACATTCTGGTTCTGGATGACGGCCGGATTGAAATGGAAGTGCAGGCCGTGGATAGCCACAGCATCACATCCAAAGTGCTGATCGGCGGGCCGTTATCCAATAACAAGGGCCTGAACAAGCGCGGCGGCGGTCTGTCTGCCGAAGCGCTGACCGAGAAAGACAAACAGGACATCGTCACCGCCGCCCGCCTGGGCGCCGACTACGTGGCGGTGTCGTTTGTGCGCACCGCCGACGACATGCACCTGGCCCGCAGGCTGCTCAGGGAAGCCGGCTCCGAGGCCGGTCTGGTCGCCAAGATCGAGCGGGCCGAACTGGCCCACGACGATGCCGCGCTGGATGCCGTGATTGAAGCCTCTGATGCCGTTATGGTGGCCCGGGGTGACCTGGCGGTGGAAATCGGCGACGCCGAACTGGTGGGCGTGCAGAAGCACATCATCAGCCGCGCGCGGGTTCTGAACCGTGCCGTGATCACCGCCACCCAGATGATGGAATCGATGATCACCAGCCCGATGCCAACCCGAGCTGAAGTATCAGACGTGGCCAACGCGGTAATGGATTACACCGACGCGGTCATGCTGTCCGCTGAGACCGCCGTGGGCGACTACCCGACCGAAGCCGTGGAAGCCATGGTGCGCATCTGCCTGGGGGCCGAGCGCCATCCCACCATGCACCAGTCCAAGCACCGGATTCACGAACGCATGGAACAGGTGGATGAAGCCATCGCTCTGTCGGCGATGTACGCCGCCAACCACCTGACCGGCGTGACGGCGATTATCTGCATGACCGAGACTGGCGCAACGCCAAGGCTGATGTCCCGCATTAAATCCAGCCTGCCAATCTTCGCGTTCTCCCGGCATCACACCACCCAGCACCGGGTGGTGATGTATCGCGGCGTTCA
>DASSWD010000150.1:0-4801 GCA_035705335.1 Marinobacter sp.
GCCATGAACACCGGCACACCCTTCGCCGCAAAGCCTTCGGCGAGGATTTGCAGGGTGACGGTTTTGCCGGTGCCGGTGGCGCCTGCCACGAGCCCGTGGCGATTGGCGCGCTTGAGAAGCAGGTTCTGGGCGTGGGTGCCCTTGCCTATGAACACAGAATCTTCTGACACTGCACACACCTCCGAGAAAATCAGCGCGCTGGGCCGGCGAAAAATGGTAGCGCCCGGTGGCCCTTGCAACGCGTGTTTGGGTGTTGTGAGTATGGTCTATAAACTCCGCAAGCGTTACGCTTTTGGCTCAGCTCGGTGGCCACTTTGAGCGTATGGCGCCTCTCCGGGATCCGGGCCAGCCGTTTACCATGAGATCCCTACAGACCTCCAGGTTGGAGACCATGTTTTAGAAAGCGTGCAGGAAGGCGGGACAACAACCCGATGACCAGAAACGCAAACAGAAGCCTTGCCCATAGCACGGCAGACAAATCGGCCCCTAGCATCAAAATCAGCAAGGTATCTTCAATCAGGCTGTGACACAGGCCGAGAAAGCTCACTGCAAGCAGAGCGTCTCGGGGGTTAAGCTTTCCGGTTCTGGATTCCTGAATGAGAAGAGCACCGCCAAAACTGAGCCCGAGCATGACGCCGATGACCATAGTATTCGCGGCCGATTGGCTAACGCCCAGTAGCCGCAGAAACGGATAAAGCAGTAAGTACAGCAGCCGTTCGATGCCCAACAGACGGAATAGCTTGAGTAATGTCATCAGAGCCATGATGACGAAAAAGATCATCACCAGTGTCTGGAATTGCGCCAGCGCCCACTCCATTAAGCTATCGTCGGTGTGCCCGGGTTGCCATGCCAGTTCGTTCGGATACTGTAGCCATCCACCGGCCCGATAAAGTCGATGGAGGACCCACGCAAGAACGAGCGACCCTCCGATGCGCAGGCACAGCGTCAGCGACCATGGCGCACCTACTTTTCGGGCCACCGCGCCTTCCACAGGTAGAGCGTGGGCAACGATCATCAGCGTGCCTAGCACGCTGACCTGGGCGACTGTAAGCGCCTCGGATCTAGCCACTTCAAAAAACAGCACCATCCCAGTGTAGATATTGGTCAGCAACGTCGCGGCCCATACAATGCTGACCGTCTCGGGCAGCCCCAGCCATCCCATCAGTGGTGCCAGCACAGCGCCCAGCCATATCGTGAATCCTAATAACTCCAGCGACTTCACAATGATAAGTGCCGGGACCAGTATCCTCAGTAACGTGAAATAAACCCGGGTCGATTCCCTGACAGTCTCAAAAATGGAGTTTTTTGTCTGTGTCATTAGCCGGGTCAACATGAATATCGTTCGTTTGAGGTGGAGGAAGCGATATTTTACGATGAGTGGAGTGCAATCTTTCGTCGAAAAGAGGCCTCACAATAAATTTCATCCGTTTATTTGGTATTTTGGAGAATTTTATGCACCTTGATCGGCTCGACCTCCGAATACTGGACTGTTTACAAAATGACGGTGGCATCTCCAATCAAGAGTTGGCGAACAAGGTCGGGTTGTCGCCTTCTGCGTCCCTGAAACGGGTCCGGCGACTACGTGAGCGTGGGATTATTGAGCGGGATGTAGTTTTATTGGCCCATGAGAAGCTCGGACCCGTCTTGCACATGGTAGTGGAGGTCATTATGGAGCGTGATGATAAGTCACTGTACCAGCAGTTCCTCAAGCGGGCACTGGCGGCTCCGGAAGTGAAACAGTGCTATCAGGTTACTGGAGAGGTCGATTTTGTGTTGATCGTAAATGTCGCCGATATGGAATCTTATGACCTTTTTTGTGATCGAGTACTGTATGCGGATTCCAACATGCGCAAATTCCGTACGCTGATTTCTCGTAAACGAGCTAAGTTCGATACGAGGACTACCCTTCCTGCTTTGTGAGATGCGATCTCCTGCTTCCTGATCTCGGAAATCGAGTGCCCCGTCACCGCACGAGCCGGATACCGGGTACTGCCTGATTACACCATCCACGAAGATACAACTTGCAAGGTAGCGATATATGGCAAAACGAATTATCGGCGAATGCCTCTGCGGCAAAGTAAGCTTCCAGATCGACGGGGATCTTCCCAATCTCTACCAATGCCACTGCTCCCTGTGCCGTAAGGTGACCGGCTCTTCAGCGAACGCCGCTACCTTTGTTGATTCGGACAGCTTTCGCTGGGTGTCTGGGCAGGACAAGATTTCGTCGTTCAAGAAACCCACTGGCTATCGCAGCGATTTCTGCTCGAACTGCGGCAGCCCGGTGCCGAACCCGCTGCGGGGAATGGCGTTGATGTGGGTTCCGGCGGGGTTGTTGGATGGGCCTCTGGATTCTGCGGTCAGCGTGCATCTGCACCTGGATTCAGCGGCAAACTGGGCGCGGGATACGGAAAAGTGTTTGCGGTTGGGTGCGGGGCCGGAGAGTTTGTTGGGGTTGCAGCAGGCTTTGGGGAAATCCTGATCTCACCACCAAACTTTGGGGACCTGGCGGCACCTGAGCTGCGTAGGACTTATGGCCCGCTTCAAGCTAATGCAACGTCAACCAAAAACAGGGGTTCAAATTTATGACCACGAAAACCGACCACGAATATCTTACCCGCTGCGTGGAACTGGCCGCCCAGGCCGTAGAATCCGGCAATCCTCCCTTCGGCTCTGTTCTGGTAGACGAGTCGGGCGCCATCCGTTTCGAAGGTCACAATGAAACCTCCGGCGGCGATTCCACGCGCCACCCGGAATTTGAGATTGCCCGCTGGGCGGCTGAAAACATGACGCCTGCAGAGCGTGCAGCGGCCACGGTTTATACCTCGGGAGAGCATTGCCCCATGTGCGCTGCGGCCCATGGCTGGGTTGGTCTGGGGCGGATTGTGTATGCCAGTTCTTCGCAGCAACTCGTGAGCTGGCTGAAACAGCTAAATGTGCCGCTCTCGCCGGTTGCCACGCTGTCCATCCGTGAAGTGGTACCGACTGCGCAGGCAGAGGGGCCATTCGCGGAGTTTGCAGAGCCTTTGCGGGCTTTGCATGCGCGGTTCCATGCGTCCAGGGCGGGTACCCGGTGAGCCCTCCCGCCGCTTCCAACGTAGAGTTCAGGTGTGCCCGGTGAAACGGGCGTGATGTCCTCTAATCTGAACCTTGGCCTCAGTTCGCTATGATTCGTTTATTCAAAACCCTGATTTCAACCGCGTTTACTCTGCCTTTCATAGCTTTTTCCTCGCTGGGCCATGCCCAGAACACGGATTGGAAAGCCGCACTGGAACAGGACGCCCAGCGCCTGGAACGCCTGCACACGCTGATCGTGGCCCATGAGGGCGAGGAAGTTCTGGCGCTGGATCTTGCGAACCAGGGGCTGGATACGCCCACCAACATCAAATCCCTGTCGAAGACGGTGTTGGCCGCGCTGGTGGGTATTGGCATCAAGCAGGGTGTGTTTGAGGGTACGGATCAGCCGGCGGTGGAGGCGCTGGGGGATCTGGTGCCGGCGTCCGCTACGGCGGGCGTGGAGCGCATCACCTTGGGGCATTTGTTGTCGTTGCAGGCGGGGTTGCAGCGCACCTCCGGCGGCAATTACGGCGCATGGGTAACGAGCGATAACTGGGTCAACCACGTGCTGACGCGCCCGTTCGTGGATGAGCCGGGCGGGCGCATGCTGTATTCCTCTGGCAGTACCCATCTGCTCTCGGCCGCGCTGACCGAAAGCGCCGGCCGCAGCACGCTGGCTCTGGCGCGGGAGTGGCTGGCAGAGCCGCTGAACATTGAGATTCCCGCCTGGGACCAGGACCCACAGGGCATCTACTTCGGCGGCAATAACATGCTGATGTCGCCCCGGGATCTGGTGAAAATTGGCGAGTTGTACCGCAACGATGGCTTTGTGGATGGCCGGCAGATTTTCCCAGAGGGCTGGGTGGAGGCTTCCTGGGCTGCCTATGGCGAATCCGCCTACACAGACGACCCCTACGGTTACGGCTGGTTCCAGCGCCCACTGGGCGGCGAGATGGGGTATTACGGGCGTGGCTACGGCGGCCAGGTGTTGTACGTGATGCCAGCGCTGGCACTCACGGTGGTGATGACCTCTGACCCCACGCCGCCCTCACCCGGTTCGGCGTATCTGCGCCAGCAGTTCCGGCTGATTGAAGACCACATCATTCCGGCGCTGCGGTAGTCTTTGATGGTCCCCATCGTTCACCACCCGCATTACAGCTTTCCGTTTCCGCCGACACATCGCTTTCCCATGGAGAAGTTCGGGCTTCTGGCGGATTACCTGCGAGAAACTGACCTGCTGACGGCCAGCAACAGCTTTCGCCCAGCCCCCTGCCGGCAGGCCTGGCTAACCAGCACCCACTGCCCGGATTATCTGGCGCGCTTTGCCAAAGGCGAGCAGTCGCCCAAAGAACAGCGGCAGATGAACCTGCCCTGGAGCACGGGGCTGGTTCGGCGCACGTTTCTGGCGCCTTCCGGCACGGTGTTAACGGCGCAACTGGCCCTGCAACACGGCATTGCCTGCCACCTGGCCGGCGGCACCCACCACGCCCACTACGATTACGCCTCGGGCTTTTGCATCCTGAATGATCTGGCCATCGCCGCCAATGTGCTGCTGATGCGGGATGGCATACAGCGCGTTCTGATCTTCGACTGCGACGTGCACCAGGGCGACGGCACCGCCGCGCTGCTGGCCAATACGCCGGGTGCGTTTACCTGCTCCATTCACTGTGAGCGCAACTTCCCCTTTGAAAAGCAGATCAGCGATCTGGACGTGGCCTTGCCCGATGGCATGGGCGATGACGATTAC
>DASSWD010000151.1:0-6178 GCA_035705335.1 Marinobacter sp.
TCCGGCTCAATGCCCCCAAAGTGGGCAAAGTGCTCCTTTAAGGTGTTCTCCTTGAAGCGGATCTGTGCATCCGCCGACATGTGCTGCAGGCTGCAGCCGCCGCACAGATCGGCAAATTCGCAAGGTGGCGTCTGGCGGTCCGCCGCGGACTCCAGCACCTCAAGGGTGCGCAATTCGTCAAACCGGCTACGGGTACTGACCATTTTGGCCATGACGGCCTCACCGGGCAGTGCGCCATCGACAAACTGGGTTTTGCCGTCCGCCCGGGCTATGCCCCGGCCATCGTGGCTCAGGGTCTCGATCTGACAACGCACGGGCTCCTGGGGCAAAACCTTGCGACGACGCTTGCTCATAGATGGAAGTCTCTTGCTCAACAATATTCGGTGGGATCAGGCGCTGGGAAACACGCCGGTGGACAGGTAACGGTCGCCGCGGTCACAGATGATGGCCACGATCACCGCGTTTTCAACCTGCGCAGACAACCGGAGCGCTGCCGCAATGGAGCCACCGGAGGACACGCCGCAGAAAATCCCTTCCCGGGATGCCAGGGCGCGCATGGTGTCTTCGGCCTCCTGCTGACCGATGTCCAGCACCTCGTCCACCCGGGTGGCGTCGAAAATCTTCGGCAAATAGGCCTCTGGCCAGCGACGGATGCCCGGGATGGACGCACCGTCGGCCGGTTGCAGACCAATGATACGGACGTCCGGATTACGCTCTTTCAGGTACCGGGACACGCCCATGATGGTGCCCGTTGTACCCATGGAACTGACGAAGTGCGTCACCCTGCCTTCGGTCTGTTCCCAGATTTCCGGCCCGGTGGTGCGGTAGTGGGCCAGCGGGTTGTCCGGGTTGCTGAACTGGTCGAGCACCCGGCCCTGACCTTCCGCCTGCATTTTCAGCGCGAGATCCCGTGCGCCTTCCATGCCGTCTTCCTTGCTGACGGTGATGATCTCGGCACCGTAGGCGCGCATGGACGCCCGGCGCTCCTCGCTCATGTGGGCCGGCATAATCAGCTTCATCCGGTAGCCCTTGATAGCGGCTGCCATGGCCAGGGCAATGCCGGTATTACCCGACGTGGCCTCAATCAGGGTATCGCCCGGTTTGATCTCGCCGCGGCGCTCGGCTTCCTGAATCATGCTCAGAGCCGGACGATCCTTGACCGATCCGGCGGGGTTGTTACCCTCAAGCTTGGCCAGAATCACATTGGAGGTGTCGCCAGGCAGGCGCTGTAACCGAACCAGCGGGGTGTGTCCGACATAGTCTTCAATCGTGGGGAAAGTCATAAAGCTACCCTGTGATACACTTTTGAGGACGAATCATACGCGTTCTGACGGCGATGTCCCAATACAGCTTGTCGCTAATACCATGACCGACGGCTATATCCGGATGGCACAAAACCCATCCCTCAGAACGGTTGTGTCAGATCATCTGTGGTGTCAGATCATCTATAGTATGGAAACTGCTCGCCGGTCAGCCGGCCAGCACAACAACAGCGAAACGGAAACGGGCGACATTCATGCGGCGCTGGGGTATTCGAAAAAAAGTTCTTGTAGTCACGCTGGTGCCTACCCTGCTGACCACCTTGTTGCTGGGGCTTTTTTTCACCCTCAGTTGGGTCAACAATATCGAGAATCTGCTTAAAGACCGGGGCGAGTCCCTGTCGCGCCAACTGGCTGCCGGTTCTGAGTATGGGCTGTTTACCGCCAACCGCAGCCTGCTCAGCAGCCTGTCCAATGCCCTGCTGGAAGAGCAGGACGTTCGCTCCATTACCTTTTACTCCAGCGAAGGCCAACGCCTGCTGCACACCGGCCCGGGCAGCGCCGATTCGGTCGGCGGAGCGACGCTCAAGCCCGACCGCGCCCTGCACATCACCGGCACCGACAGCACCCGCTTTGTGACACCCGTGTATCTGCAGGATCTGATGATCGAGACCTTGCTCGACCCGGACGCCCGCCTTTCGAGAGGCGATATGCAGAAGCCTCTCGGCTGGGTTGCGGTAGAAATGTCCCACGTGCGCACCGAGAAAGAAACCTACAAGGCTCTGTTAATGTCTCTGGTGCTGATCATCGCCGGTGTGCTGTTGAGCCTGGTCGTTGCCATGCGCCTGAGCCGGGCCTTCACTGACCCGGTGTTCCAACTGAACGAGGCGGTTGCCCGGCTCAAGGAAGGCAAACTCGATACCCGTGTGCACACCCAGGCAGGCCCGGAGTTTGAACAACTGGAGTCCGGCCTGAACGACATGGCCACGGAGTTGAGCAAGGCCCAGGCCGAGATGCAACAGAACATCGATCAGGCCACAGAAGACCTGCGGGAGACCCTCGAGACCATCGAAATCCAGAACATCGAACTGGATCTCGCGCGCAAGGAAGCCCTGGAAGCCAGCCGCATCAAGTCGGAATTTCTGGCCAACATGTCCCACGAAATCCGTACGCCGCTGAACGGCATCATCGGTTTTACCGAACTGCTGCTGAAAAGCCCGCTGCCCCGCCAGCAGCGGGATCATCTGAGCACCATCCGCAAGTCCTCGGAAATCCTGCTCACCATCATCAACGACATTCTGGATTTCTCCAAAATCGAGGCGGGCAAGCTGATTCTGGACCGGGTGCCTTTTCAACTGCGTGATATTGTGGAAGAGGTCATGGTGATGCTGGCGCCGGCCGCCCACGTCAAGAACCTCGACCTGGTGCCGCTGGTGTATAACGACGTGCCGGACAATGTCGTAGGCGATCCGCTGCGGGTCAAACAGGTGATCACCAACCTGGTCAACAACGCCATCAAATTCACTCAGACCGGCGAAGTGGTGCTGCGCGCCAGCCTGGAGGATGAGGACCAGGAACACCACAAGGTTACCCTGCGCATCAGCATCACCGACTCCGGCGTGGGCCTGTCCCGGGCCCAGCAGCAGTCCCTTTTCAATGCCTTCAGCCAGGCCGATGCCTCTACCGCCCGGCAATACGGTGGCACTGGGCTTGGGCTGGCCATTTCCAAGCGTCTGGTTGAGGAAATGGGTGGCAAGATTGGCCTGGACAGCGAGCTGGGCCGGGGTTCCACCTTCTGGTTTACCCTGACCACCGAAATGTCGCCCGGCGGTGAGGGCAGTCGCCCCCGGGATGCCTTGAAGGGCGAACGGATCATCTATCTGGAACAACAGAAAACCACCGGCCTGGCGGTTGACCACCTGTTGCGTGAGTGGGGCATCACCGTTGATAAAGTGGTATCTCCCGGGGCCTTGCAGGAACAGGTGGAAGAGGCCCAGCGCAATCAGGATGGTTATGCTGCAGCGATCATCGGCATCACCCGTCACCTGCTCAATTCCAGCCAGTACTGCAACCTGATCCGCAGCCTGGAGGTGGAACGGGACTGTCGTACCCTGCTGCTGACGCCGACACTCGAAACCCACGATACACCGCTGTCCGAGCTCAGCAGCGGCCACCTGACCAAGCCCGTGTGCCGGGATTCACTGTACGATGAACTGTTACTGTTGGTGCATGGCATTCACAGCGGCAACCGGGCGAACCAGGAACCACGGGCACTGGCGCCCAGCGATGCTACGTCGCGCGTACCCCGGATTCTGGCGGTGGACGACAACGACGCCAACCTGAAGCTGGTCATGACCCTGCTGCGGGATTTCCAACTGGACGCAGAGGGCGCATCCAGCGGCTTCGAGGCGCTGACCAAGGTGCGCCAGCGCAACTTTGACCTGGTGTTCATGGACCTGCAGATGCCGGGCATGGACGGCGTTGAAACCACCGCCCGCATCCGTGACCTGGATACCAGCGCCCACCATACGCCGATCATCGCCCTGACCGCCCATGCCCTGGCGGATGAGCAGGAACGCCTGACCAAACAGGGCTTTGACGGCTACATGCCCAAACCCATCAGCAGTACCCAACTGATCGAGCTGATCCGTGAATACACCGGTTACGACTGTCGCAACAGCAACGGCCCGTTCCGGGTACCGGAAATCCGGGATACCCGGCGCAGCCTGCGCCCGTCAAACCGGCGGATGCTACAGGACTGCATGAGTGTTGAGGAGAGCATCCAGCTGGCGGCCGGCAAAGCGGACCTGGCCGAGGAACTGTTCAGCATGTTGCTGGAGCAGTTGAACACCGACATCGGCCGGGTGGGTGAACTCTGGGAGCATCAGCAGATGGACGAGCTGCTTGAGTGCGTGCACAAACTGCACGGTGCCACACGCTATTGCGGCGTACCTGAGTTGCGAACCGCGGCCAACCGGTTCGAAACGGCGCTGAAGTGCCAGGCCGCTGACCGCGAGTTACTCAAGGATCAGTTGCTGTCCGCCATGGAGCGACTGCAGATCTGGAGTGAACAGACCGACTGGCAGCAACTGTTCAGGGAACAACAGCGCCAGCCGGAAACTACCTGAACCGGCGAATCAGGCCCGGGCGCGGTCGAGAAGTGTGCGCATGTCTTTTACCGCCTCTTTGAGGCCGGTGAACACCGCACGGGCGATGATGGCGTGGCCAATGTTCAGCTCGTTGATACCGGGAATCGCCGCCACCCGCTCGGTATTATGATAATGAAGGCCATGGCCGGCGTTGACGATCAGACCCTTCTTGCGGGCATAAGCAACCGCGTCCTCAAGGATGCGGAAGGTTCTCTCAACGGTGCCCGGGTCCCGGGCTTCGGCGTATTCGCCCGTGTGCAGCTCCACCACCGGAGCACCACAGCGAACGGCGGCGTCGATCTGGACCGGATCCGGGTCAATGAACAGGGAAACCTCCGCGCCGATCTTTGCCAGGCGCTCGCAAGCCCGGGCGATCCGATCTTCCTGACCATCCACATCCAGACCACCCTCAGTGGTCAACTCTTCCCGTTTTTCCGGAACCAGGCACACGCACTCCGGCCGCACCTGTTCGGCAAAGGCCAGCATGGCATCGGTGACCGCCATCTCCAGGTTCATCTTGGTCTGCAGAACGTCCCTGAGTATCAACACGTCCCGGTCCTGAATGTGCCGGCGGTCTTCCCGGGGGTGGATGGTAATGCCATCGGCACCGGCCTCCTCAGCCACAAGAGCAGCCTGGACCGGGTCCGGGTAAACGGTGCCACGGGCCTGGCGCAGTGTGGCAACGTGGTCGATATTAACGCCCAGCATCACTCTCGATTTCATGTCGATCTCCCGGCAGATGGTACGCTTTGAAAAAACAGGGTTCGGCTGTTCAGGGGTTTGCCCTGCAGCAGGTAATCCATCAGCACCCGCATCACCCGTTTGGCGGTGCGACGGGCCGCATCGTCGGTCAGGTCGTCCCGTGCCAGGGCCAGCAGCGCCGCTCCCGGCAGCTGGCCCAGGCGAACATCCTGCGCGGATGATGACACAATCCCCTGCACCGGGTCATACCCATAGACCTGACCTGGCAGAACGGGCATTCCGGTATCGGTGGCGGTATCCCAGGCAAACTCATACCCCAGCGCCGCCGCAAAGGCACGCTCGAATCGGCGCAGCACCGGCTCCACATCGAGTTCGTGGTGCGGCCCGGACAACTCGGCCAGTGCGGAAATGTAGGCAGCGAACAAGGTCGGGTAAGGGTCGGCCACGGGCAGAATGCGTTGCAGAAGTTCGTTCAGGTAAAGGCCGCTGTAAAGAGCCCGGGTGCCATTGACCAGAGGTGCTGAGCGCACCTCGACCTGGCCCAGGGTTTTCAGGTCGCTGCGCCCGCCCCAGTCCACCAGCAGCGGCTGGAACGGCTGCAACTGGGCTTTCAGCGGGCTTTTCTTGCCGGTGGCACCGCGGGCGATGACCGACATGCGGCCGTGGTTGAGGGTAAACAGGTCGACCAGCAGAGAGGTCTCCCGCCAGGGCCGGCGGTGCAGAACGTACGCGGGCTCCTGCTGTGCCCCGGTCGTCATGACGCCCTCAGAAATCGCTCATGCCAAGGCTTTTCAGGGCCCGGTCACTGTCCGCCCAACCCCGTTTGACCTTGACCCACAGGCGCAACATCACCTTGGAGCCAAACATCCGCTCCATATCGGTGCGGGCCTCCTGGCCAATCCGGCGCATGCGCTCGCCCTTGTCACCGATGATGATTTTTTTCTGGCCTTCGCGTTCCACCAGAATCAGGGCAGAGATATGCAGGGTTTTACCCTGGTGTTTGAACTCCTCGATCTCCACCGCGACCGAGTACGGCAACTCCGCGCCTAACTGGCGGGTGATTTTCTC
>DASSWD010000152.1:0-11940 GCA_035705335.1 Marinobacter sp.
ATGAAACACCACCCGTGGCGCTTCGCTGACGTGCTCGCGATAGGCCTTGGCCATGGTGTCGAGGGAGCGGGTGATGGCCTCAAACGGGGTCTCGTTCATGGTCACGGCAGAGGTCGGGCATACCGCCGCACAGGAACCGCAGCCCGCACAGATGTCGGAATCAATCTGAACATGGTCGCCGGCAGAGAAGATCGCCTCCGTGGGGCACACGTCCAGGCAGCGGGTACAGCCGGGTTTGCTGGCCCGGGAGTGGGCGCACAGGGAGGTCTCCAGGCGGAAGTACACGGTCTTCTCAAACTCGCCCACCATCTCGCGGGCAACCAGGGCAATACGCTCCAGTTCACCGGTCTTGGCCGGGTCCGCCCAGAAATAGCCGTTGCGTTTTTCATGGCTGGGGAACGCCGGCTCGTCGCCGCGCAGGTCGATGAACACGTCGCATTCGCTGCTGGCACTGGCTTTCACTTCATCGTACCCAGGTGCGCCCCGGCCAGCGGGATTCAGGGTTTGCAACCGGGCAAATTCCAGCTTGAAGTTCCCCAGCGCACCCCGAGCAGCCATCAACTGGCCCTTCGCCACATCATAACCGGCGGACGGCAACTGAATCGGGCCGGCGTCGCTGACCACACAGGTGACGCCGAGCTCGTCCTGAACCAGTTCGGCCATGCGCACGGCCTGTTCTGTGGGTCCGATTATGCAACACACACCATTGGACTGAATGGTCTTGGCCGGCGCCATGGGCAACGGCAACTGGGCCGCCGCCAGCAGTGCCGCCTGTTTGCCGTGAATGCGCTTCGGATCGGCGTTAGCTGAACTCCAGCCAGCCCGGTCTCGTATATCGATGCTATTGAGGGTGGCCGAATGATGGATTTCGGCTTCAATGTCCTCGGCCAGGCGCTCAAACAGAGCGGCCTGCTGCCCACAGGCAATGAGCACATCATTGGTGGCACTCAGGTGCTCGACGGCGGTTTTCATTTCCGCCCCACAAAGCTGATCCACCACAACCACCGACTCTGCCCTGGCTGCCTTTTGCAGTAAGGCGGGATCGAAGGTCTGGGATTTGTCACAGGAACACAGCAGTAAGGTTTTCGGCGCCGTCATCAGGGGTCTGACTCTTTTAATTATGGTTTGGTCACGTTATTACTGGAGTGTGACTGATTCTTGAGGATGCCACAGCCGTTAACTGTTGGACAATTGGCTAATGTGATAATCCCGACAGGTCTGCTAGCTTCATCCGAAACAATAAGAGAGTGGCCATGAGCAGTAACATTGATACCTGGAGACGTGAGTTGCCGGTAGGGGCGGTTGTGCGTCGCACACCGGGCGTAACTCGCTGGGCGCGGGAAATCTGGAAACCGGTTGCGGTGCTGCCCGGCGCCCCCGAGGCTTTCTGGAAAGTGATGGTAAGCGATGGCGACGTGGTGGATTACCACGCCGGCACAGTAACCATGGAGCTGTATCGCGCTGACGTCGAAGCCTATCTGGTCTCCCTCAATATGACCGTGCCGTCGGTCTGGGTGGTCCTGGATCGCGATGAAAGCCGGCAATCGCCATCCGGCTGGTTCGTCAGCGCCATCACCGCAAGCGCCTATGAAGCACAGGATGCCCTGGACAGCGGCGAAAGCATCGTCGAACCGGTCCCCATCCCCGAATCCATGGCGGCCTGGATCAAAGAGTTCGTCGATCTTCATTACGTTGAAGAAACCTTCGTTAAACGGCAACGCAAAAACGCCAAGGTTGACCTGGTTGAAGATGGCAAGGGCGACCCCCGGATTCGCCAGAGCGCTGACGTTTTCCGCGCACCGACCAACATCAAGAAGCCGGACCTCCACTGATGACTGAATCACGCCTGCAACGCTGGTCCCGCCGTAAACGAGACGCAGCCAAACCGGACGAGTCCGCGGCGCCAACACCCACGCCGGAAACACCGGCGCAGCCACAGGTATCTGCCGAAGAACAGGAACTGGCCATCAACGAAGCCCTGCCGGAACAAGAGGTGCTGGCCAAATACGGCCTGCCCGACCCCGATGCCATTGAACTGGGCACCGACATCACCGGCTTCCTGCGCAAAGAGATTCCGGAAATGCTGCGCCGCCGCGCGCTCAGGGCACTTTGGCGCTCCAATCCGGTGCTGGCCGTGCTCGACGGCCTGAACGACTACGATGAGGATTACACCGACGCAGGACTGGCGACCAAGGGTGCGAAAACGCTCTACAAGGTGGGCCAGGGGTTCCTCGACCGCAGCAAGCGGGACGCCGAGAAAGCGGCGGCTCTGGAGGCTGGGCCTCAGCATATCGAGGCTGTTGCGCCTCCTGCGGAGCCCGAAGTTAGCCCGGAAGTAAGCCCGGAACCTGCAGAACCGGCGACGGATACGGCTGTCCTGAACAACGATGACAACCGCCCAGAACCGGTCACGACCGTAACCACCTGGGAGCCCGTAGAACAGGAACCCGCGTCGACGCCGGAGCCGAGATACCGGCCCCGGATGTATTTCGACACCTAGGACCAAACGCTCAGTTGCCGAGTTCCAGGCACGGGTGTATAAGGTGAACAGACAGTCACACTTTGTGAACCATGACACATAAGGACAATAACTTGGCGAACACCGCTGAAATCCAGTGCCCCCGCTCGATCACTGAAGAAGACCGCGCGCGTGCCCAAATGTATCAGCTACTGGGTGCCTTGTTGAGCAATCCGCCCTCCAAAGAGTTGCTGGCCGGCCTGGCTAATCTGCAGGGTGACGATACCCCCCTGGGCACCGCCTGCAAGAATCTGGCGGCGCTGGCCGAACGCACCTCGACTGCGGATGCCGAGCGGGAGTTTAACAACCTGTTCGTTGGAATGACCCGTGGAGAACTCCTGCCCTACGCCAGTTACTACCTGACCGGCTTCCTGAACGAGAAGCCGCTGGCCGATCTGCGTGCAGACCTGAAAGCCCGAGGCATCAAGGTACGCAGCGACATCAAGGAACCGGAAGATCATCTGGGAACGCTGTGCGAGATCATGGCCGGCATCATCACCGGAGAGTTCCCCTGCGACAGCGACCTGCCGTCGCAGAAATCCTTCTTCGAGGCTCACATCGCCAAGTGGGCGGGTTTGCTGTGCAAGGATCTGGAAGAAGCGCAATCGTCGATCTTTTATGTGCCAGTGGGCTCGCTCGGGCGGGCCTTGATGACCGTAGAAGCTGAGGCGTTTGCGATTCAATAAACGGGGTTACTCAACCCCTTAACTCAGGTGGAGGTGTCCCATGGACAACCAGAAGCGTGAAAACAGTCGTCGCCGTTTCCTGCAAATGGCTGCAACCGCCGTTCCGGCTGCTGTTGCTGTCGCCATTGCACCAAACGCCGCAGCTGAAGTCGCCGTCAAAAGCGCCC
Organism: Marinobacter sp.; assembly: GCA_035705335.1. Classification (GTDB taxonomy): domain Bacteria; phylum Pseudomonadota; class Gammaproteobacteria; order Pseudomonadales; family Oleiphilaceae; genus Marinobacter. The sequence goes on from DASSWD010000152.1 coordinate 3,372, forward strand.
AGAAAAGCCGCGGTCTGCGTGACACTGAGCACACGCGCAAGTACTTCGAAACGGCTCGATTTTAAGGAACCGATACGCCATTCAAGGTTGCGAAAGGCTCTTGAATGACGGCGTTTCCCGAAAACGAGAATAATAAAAGAGAGAGGTAATCGACATGTTACGCAAGAAGACCAACGGGGTAGCGAAAGGCTCCCGTGCAGGCTCTTTGCTTTCATCCCTCGCTGCCAAAACCATGGACCGCCGTAGCTTTCTGGCTGCGTCCGGTATCACGGTAGGTGGACTGGCTGCACTATCACTGCCATCAACTCGGGTAGAAGCGTCCACGCCTTCAACGGAAGGCGGTGAAGTTATTCGCAAGAAATCCGTCTGTACTCACTGTTCTGTCGGTTGTACCGTTATCGCCGAACTCCAGAACGGTGTATGGACTGGCCAGGAACCAGGCTGGGATAGCCCGCTGAACCTGGGCGCCCATTGCGCCAAAGGGGCAGCAGTTCGGGAACACGCCCACGGCGAGCGTCGCCTGAAGTCACCCATGAAAATGGTTAACGGCCAGTGGCAAAAGATCCCCTGGGACCAGGCGATCAACGAAATCGGCGACAAGATGTTGCAGATCCGCGAAGAAAGCGGACCCGATTCGGTTTACTGGCTTGGCAGTGCCAAGTTCTCCAATGAAGGCTCCTACCTCTTCCGCAAGTTTGCGGCCTACTGGGGCACCAACAACACCGACCACCAGGCCCGAATCTGTCACTCCACGACGGTATCCGGCGTAGCCAACACCTGGGGCTTCGGTGCGATGACCAACTCGTACAACGACATGCACAACTCCAAGGCGATTCTGATCATCGGGGGTAACCCGGCGGAAGCGCACCCGGTGTCGTTGATGCATATCATGAAGGCCAAGGAAGAAAACAACACACAGTTGATTGTGTGTGACCCCCGCTTTACCCGGACAGCCGCCCATGCGGATGAGTATGTCCGGTTCCGTCCGGGGTCTGACGTTGCCCTGATCTGGGGTATTCTGTGGCACATCTTCGAAAATGGCTGGGAAGACAAGGAGTTCATTCGTACCCGCGTGTACGCCATGGACCAGATTCGTGAAGAGGTCAAACGCTGGAACCCGGAAGAGGTCGAGCGAGTGACTGGTACGCCGGGAGCCCAGCTTGAACGGGTTGCGCGCACTCTGGCGAACAACCGCCCAGGGGCACTTGTCTGGTGCATGGGTGGCACCCAGCACCACAACGGCAACAACAATACCCGCGCGTACTGTGTACTGCAGCTGGCCCTGGGTAATGTGGGCGTATCGGGCGGCGGCACCAACATCTTCCGTGGCCACGACAACGTACAGGGCGCGACCGACCTCGGCGTACTCGCTGATACCCTGCCAGGCTACTACGGCCTGACGGCGGGCGCCTGGGCTCACTGGGCCCGCGTATGGGAGGAAGATCTGGACTGGCTGAAGAGCCGCTTTGCTGTTTGGGATAAAGACGGCAAGTCCCGGATGATGATGAATGAAAAGGGTATTCCGGTTTCCCGGTGGATTGACGGTGTTCTGGAGGCCAAGGAAAACCTCGAACAACCCAACAACACACGGGCCATGGTATTTTGGGGCCACGCACCAAACTCCCAGACTCGGTTGCTGGAAATGAAGGAAGCCATGGAGAAGCTCGACCTGCTGGTCGTGGTGGATCCGTTCCCGACCGTGTCTGCGGTTCTTCACGACCGGACGGATGGCGTCTACCTGCTGCCCTCAACCACCCAGTTCGAGACCTCCGGCTCTGTAACCGCCTCCAACCGCTCGCTGCAGTGGCGTGAGAAAGTGATTGAGCCGCTGTTCGACTCCAAAGTCGACCACGAGATCATGAAACTGTTTGCGGACAAGCTCGGGTTTACCGATCGTATGTTCCGCAACATTGCCATTGAGGGTGACGAACCGGTGATAGAGGACATCACCCGTGAGTTCAACCGCGGCATGTGGGTGGTCGGTTACACCGGTCAGTCGCCAGAGCGGCTCAAGAAGCACATGCAATATCAGCATCACTTCGACAGGACATCGCTGCGAGCAGTGGGTGGACCCTGTGATGGTGATGTGTACGGATTGCCGTGGCCATGCTGGGGCACTGCGGAAATGAACCACCCGGGAACCCCGAACCTGTACGATATGTCGGTACCGGTATCGAAGGGCGGTCTGACTTTCCGTGCCCGCTTTGGTGTTGAACACAACGGCCAGAACATTCTGGCAGAGGGTGTGTACTCCAAAGATTCCGAAATCAAGGACGGCTACCCTGAATTCACCATGCAGATGCTGATGGATCTGGGTTGGGACAAGGACCTGACGCCGGAAGAACGCGCGGTGATCGACGCCGTTGCCGGCCCGGAAACCAACTGGAAAACCGACATTTCCGGCGGTATCCAGCGTGTTGCCATCAAGCACGAGTGTGCGCCTTTTGGTAACGCCAAGGCCCGTGCCATCGTCTGGAACTTCCCGGACCCGGTACCCCTGCACCGTGAGCCCCTGTACACCAGCCGTCGCGACCTGGTGGCAGACTACCCGACCTACGCCGACAAGACCTTCTGGCGTGTGCCGACCCTTTACGAGTCCATTCAGAAGCAGGACTTCAGCAAGGACTTCCCCATCATCCTGACCTCCGGTCGACTGGTGGAATACGAAGGTGGTGGTGACGAAACCCGCTCAAACCCATGGCTGGCGGAGTTGCAACAGGACATGTTTATTGAGGTGAACCCGCGGGATGCGAACAACCTCAACATCCGTGACGGCCATGACGTCTGGGTGTCGGGTCCTGAGGGTGCGCGCATCAAGGTCAAGGCAATGGTTACCGAGCGTGTCGGCGAGGGCGTTGCCTTCATGCCGTTCCACTTCGGCGGCCACCTGGAAGGTAAAGACCTGCGGAGCAAGTACCCCAAAGGTTCTGATCCTTACGTACTGGGTGAATCCACAAACACCGTTCAGACATACGGGTACGACTCGGTCACGCAGATGCAAGAGACCAAGTGCACCCTGTGTGCCATTGAACCAGCATAACAAGAGGTGTAGACCATGGCACTTGAAGGACAAGCAAGAGCAAAATTCCTTTGTGACGCCGAGCGCTGCATCGAATGTAATGCTTGCGTAACGGCCTGCAAGAACGAGCACGAGATTCCCTGGGGTATCAACCGTCGCCGTGTGGTGACGGTCGGCGATGGCGAGCCCGGTGAGCGTTCGATCTCGGTAGCCTGCATGCACTGTTCAGACGCGCCCTGTATGGCCGTCTGCCCGACAGACTGCTTCTACCAGACCGAAGACGGCATTGTGCTGCACTCCAAGGATCTCTGTATCGGTTGTGGGTATTGCTTCTACGCGTGCCCCTTCGGCGCACCCCAGTTCCCGCAAGCGGGCAACTTTGGTAGCCGGGGCAAGATGGACAAATGCACCTTCTGTGCAGGCGGCCCGGAAGAAGACAACTCCCAGGCAGAGTTCACGAAATACGGTCGTAACCGTATTGCCGAGGGCAAACTGCCGATCTGTGCGGAAATGTGCTCAACCAAAGCCCTGTTGGCCGGTGATGGCAGCGAGGTAGCGGACATCTATCGCCAGCGCGTAGTGAATCGTGGTTTCGGTTCCGGCGCCTGGGGATGGGGCACAGCCTACGAGAAGAAGGGCGCGTAAGCCCACCTCTGAGTTCCGGGGCCTTCGGGCCCCGGAGTTCTATGGGGTTAAACCTGCTTTTTGTGTATTCCGCTGGAGTGCTCTCACATGAACAAGAAACTTTTCAGTGTTGTCGCCTTTGTGCTGGCAACGCTGCTCATCAACCCCGCGTGGTCGCAAGAGGTTCCCGAGGTTGACCGGTCCAGCACCGGGGGGGCTCAAACCCTTGAAGACATACTGGCTCGCCAGCAACAGCTGAAACTTGACGATTCATTCCGTTCTGAAAACCTCGGTGATCCAGCCAGTGCGGCTGCCATCAGTGAACCGCTTGGGACACTTGGCGGGCGATCGGATTCGGATGTCTGGCGGGGTATCCGTTATAACGAGCTGGACCTAAGCACTCAGGTTCGGACGCCAGCGGCGGATGTCCTTATCCAGGACGGCGGCATGTGGTGGTATCAATTCCGTGAGGGGCCGATTATTACCTACGGCGGCCTCGCGCTGCTGGGCATCATCGGCCTGCTGGCGGTGTTCTACTTTGTTCGCGGCCGAATCATGATTGATGGCGGCCCTGCGGGTACCACCATCGAACGGTTCAAGGCCATCGAGCGGTTTGGTCACTGGCTGCTCGCCGGCTCGTTCATCGTGCTTGGGCTGACCGGCCTTCTGACACTGATGGGGCGCAGTTTTCTGATTCCCGTCATCGGGCACGAAGCTTTCTCGCCAATCGCTACCGGCTCCAAATGGCTGCACAATAACGTGTCCTGGGCGTTCATGCTGGGTCTGATCATGACCTTCGTGATGTGGGTATCCCACAACATCCCGAACAAGCTGGACTGGCAGTGGATCAAGGCTGGTGGTGGTATCTTCACCAAGGGTCACCCGTCCGCCAAGAAGTTCAACGCCGGCCAGAAGATCATCTTCTGGACTGTGATGATCCTTGGCTTCTCGGTATCCCTGTCCGGTCTGTCGCTGCTGTTCCCGTTCCAGATGCCGATGTTTGCTGACACCTTTGGTGTCATCAACAGCGTTCTGGGCACCAGCTTCCCGACTGACCTGGCGCCGCACGAAGAGATGCAGTACGCCAACATCTGGCACTCCATCGTGGCATTCGTGATGATGGTAGCGATCATCGCTCACATATACATCGGCTCCGTCGGTATGGAAGGTGCGTTTGACGCCATGGGCAACGGCCAGGTAGACCTGGAATGGGCCCGCCAGCACCACGACCTGTGGGTTGCTGAGGTTCAGGCCAAAGAAGGCAAAGGAGGTTCATCGTGAAAGTCATGATTTCCGCTTTTGTCGCGGCTCTGATCATCGCCTGGGCGGCACCAACGGTGCTGAACCAGTTCGGATGGTCTTCCGCTGATCAGTACAGCAGCACCAGTGTGCGGCTTGACTGATCAAACCGAGGTGCACCAGATCGACGCAGTCGGTCTGGTGTGCCCTCTTCCCATCCTGCGTTTCAAAAAGCGCACTCAGGGATTGCCCTCCGGCACGGAAGTCGAGTTCCTCGCGGACGACCCCAGCGGTCGAAAAGACCTGCAATCATTGTGCGACCTGACCGGCCATCAGATTGAGTGGAGTCGCGAAGAGGACCACGGTGTGACTCGTTATCGGATCCGTCTGGCCTGACCCTGAAATCCAGACGACTCCATCAACGCCCTTAAAGTCTCAGGCCAACCAGCCGTTACCATTAAGAGAAGATTCAGCTCGCGCCCCGGAATCAGGAAGAAGCGCGGAGTCCAGTTTGAAGGTCACCAAAGGATTCGGTCATGTCCATTCGCAACCTGTTTATTGCCTCCCTGTCAGCTCTTCTGGTGCTGATCACTTTGGTTGTCGGCGTTTATGTGGCCATCGATACCCGCTCGTCCGTCATCGCCGAGGTAGAGGAGCGCCGCAGCGATCTTCACGACGAGCTCAATAGCCTGCTTTCGATCACCGATGAGTTGATGGCAAAGCGGGTGGAAAACGCCCTGAATCTGCTGGTCGAACGGGGTGAAGCAACCGGCGATGCCGCATTACGCGGCGAAGTGCCGGTGGCCAGCCGCTCTGCACCGGGCCTATACCTGGGCAACACCCTGATCAACAACAATTTTGATCTGGTGGATGGCGTGACCGATGTGATGGGCGGTACTGCGACGATATTCGCCCGCGACGGTCAGGAGTTTGTGCGCGTGGCCACCAATGTGAAGAAGCCCGATGGCACCCGGGCCATTGGCACCACCCTAAACATGAATGGCGCTGCCGGTCGGGCCATCGCACAAGGCCAGTCCTACTTTGGCCAGGTGGACATTCTCGGCAACCCGTTCCTGACCGCTTATGTGCCCCTGACAAATTCCGGCGGCGACGTCATCGGTATCTGGTACGTCGGTTATTCCGCCGATCTGGACGAACTTGAATCGGCCATCACGTCTGCGCGCCTGCTGGAAGACGGTTTTGTGGCATTGGTGGACGACCAGGGCCGGCTGCGCATGCATTCAGACAACCACCCGAGTGAGTTTGTCGAGCCCTTGCTGACCGGCGAGGCATCCGGCTGGGACATCCGGCGGATGCCCTTTGAGCGTTGGCGTTATCAGGTCATCACCGGCGTCTCCAACGATGAAGTCGACGCTCTGGTAACCACCCAGACCCTGGGTGCCATTGTTGCGCTGGTGGTGGGTGGTCTGATTCTGGTGATCTGTCTGACGCTTCTGATTCAGGTTGTTGTGGCGCGGCCGCTGAAGCAGATGATCGCAACCATCAACAACCTCGCCGATGGCGAAGGCGATCTGACCGTAAGATTCAACTCGGATAAGACCAACGAGTTGGGCGACATGGCGAATGGCTTTGATCGGTTACTGCAGCGGTTGCACAACACGGTCGCGGAAGCTCAGCGGTCGTCCCACGAACTGCGTGGCGCGTCCGATAAGCTGCGCGACATTGCCTCCAGTTCGGCCGCGGTGGTGGCCCAGCAATCAGAAGAGACGGAACAGGTGGCCACCGCCATGAACGAAATGGCGGCCACAGCCCAGACCGTCGCCGAAAGCGCCACCCGCGCTGAAAGCCTGGCCACCGAGGCCGATGCCAAAGCGGACAACGGCCGCCATCTGATTGACCAGACCACACTGACCATCGCTAAACAGCTGGAGAACAATCACGCCTCCGTGCAGACCAGCGCCACGTTGAAAGAGGCCTCTGAAAACATCGGGTCCATTCTTGCCGTCATTGAGAATATCTCGGAGCAGACCAACCTGCTGGCCCTGAACGCCGCCATTGAAGCCGCCCGGGCCGGCGAACACGGTCGGGGCTTTGCGGTGGTATCCGAAGAAGTCCGCAACCTTGCCCGGCGTACCCAGGACTCCATCAAAGACATTCAGGACCAGATTCAGCGCTTGCAGGAAGGGGTCGGCGAGGTATCTGAAGTCATCGAGGCGGGCAGTGAGCTGGCCCGGAACGCCGACACCATGATCCGGGAAACCGGTGCCGCCATCGACGAGCTGCGCGAAAGCGTTCGCCAGATTCGCGATACCAACATTGAGATGGCCAGCGCGGCCGAAGAACAGAGCCAGGTGTCCGAAGACATCAACCAGCGCCTCGAACAGATCCGCCAGATGGCCGCCGGCAGCCAAAGCAACGCCTCATCCACCAACCATTCGGCGGCCACCCTGAAATCCCTGGCGGACAAGCTGCAGGCTCAGTTGGAGTACTACAAGACCTAACCCAGGAACCGGGTGAGTACCCAAGCAGCTATCACAATGTGAGAAAGGGTAACGAGCACAGAAAGGCCGTGAAGGATGCCGAACATCCGCTTGTCACCCCGGTCATTCGCCCGATTAATGGCAGGCATCAGCAACTGGCGGGTTGGCACGGTGGTCACCGCAATCAGCGCCAGCCAGAGCGCACTGCCAGTGTTGCTCGGCCAAACCGTCAGCGCCGAGACGCTGGCTGTGCCTATCACAAGGAGATAGAACACGGGGAAAGCCCGCCGGATGGAGGCACCAGCGGTATCGGGCGGTAGCACCGCAAACAGGAACCCGGCGAAGCCGGCCGAAAACAACACCATGCCGCCAAATAACGCGGCGGTCAGTAACAACGCGACGATTTCCATAAGCCCATCCTGAGTTTGAACGTTCCCTTATTCTTTCGATCACTCGACCATCTTGGTTTAGCCCCTGCCGTTTCTCTGCTGCCCAAACCTGCTCTGCGTGAGCATTCTGCCCGTATGTTCTTGTCCGGGAACCGCCTGAAACGATTCGCAACGGAGGAAGCGCATGCCTGAGGGTCCAGAAATCCGGCGCATGGTGGATGACATTGAACGAGCCATCGGTGGCAAGACCGCTGAGGCCGTGTTTTTCGCGTTCGACGAATTGCAGTCCTACCAGGCATTATTACGCCGGCGCCAGATCCTGGGCGTCGAAGCCCGATCGAAAGCCGTATTGGTACACTTCGCAGGGACCGATCAGGACGGTCCCTGGAGCGTTTACAGCCACAACCAGTTATACGGTAAATGGCGAACGGGAAGAGCAAACCGGCCGCCCAACACCCGGCGCCAACTGCGTTTTGCTGTAGAAACTGCAAACAAGGCTGCCTGGCTGTTCAGCGCCTCCGACATCCAGGTGGTCAGGCCTGACGAGCTTGACGACATCCCTTATCTAGCAAAACTCGGGCCTGACCCGTTGAACCAGGCCGTTGGCATTGACGATCTGGTCACGCGGTTGTGCGAACGCCGTTTTCGGGGCCGCGGTCTGGGCGGACTGCTTCTGGACCAGGGCTTTATTGCAGGCATCGGCAACTACCTTCGTTCCGAGATCCTGTTCGAGGCCCGGCTCTCGCCCGAGCGCCGACCCGCAGACCTCACGAACGACGACAAGACCCGCCTGGCGGTGGCTGTTCTGACGATGCTGAAACGGGCCTACGAACTGAAAGGCATTACCATGGACCCTG
>DASSWD010000153.1:0-21136 GCA_035705335.1 Marinobacter sp.
TCCATGAACGGAGAATCCATAGGCGCTCCGGCGCCATGGGCAAGAATCAGGACGCATCGGGCATCCGGACCATAGCGATTGGTCGTAATCATGGCAGCGTTCACCTTGAGCCATTGACGGAGTATCATTAGCAAGCGAGCAGAAACCGCAAACCATACATCAGACAAGGCTCTTCCGGGTAGTCTCAACGCCCCCGAAAATGTCGCTCAAACGGGCGCCAGGGGCGCTTCTGACGGGCTTCCGTACTTGACCTGAATCATTGCAAAGGGCTCATGGTTTCTCCATACTTGCGCCCGCAGATTTCCCATCCTGAATCCATTGGTAAGGCTATGAGCACAGTAAATGCAAACCTGACTTACAACTACAAGGTGGTGAGACAGTTCGCCATCATGACGGTGGTCTGGGGCATTGTTGGCATGGGCATGGGCGTGCTGATCGCGTCCCAGCTTGTCTGGCCGGCTATGAACTTTGACATCTTCCACTTCGGGCGCCTGCGCCCGCTGCATACCAACCTGGTGATTTTCGGGTTTGGTGGCTCCGCACTGTTCGGGACCTCCTATTATGTGGTGCAGAGAACCTGTCAGGCTCGCCTTGTGTCAGACGGCGCTGCGGCCTTTACCTTCTGGGGCTGGCAGGCGGTTATGGTTGCCGCCATCATTACCTTGCCAATGGGGTTCACATCCACGAAAGAGTATGCCGAGCTGGAATGGCCGATTGACATCGCCATCGCCATCATCTGGCTAACGTACGCCGGGGTGTTCTTCGGAACCGTGATGCGCCGCTCGACACCTCATATATATGTGGCCAACTGGTTTTATGGCGCCTTTATCATTACGGTTGCGTTTCTCCACATCGGCAACAATCTGGCACTGCCTGCCGGCGCCATGAAGTCCTATTCGGCCTATGCTGGCGTGACCGACGCCATGATGCAGTGGTGGTATGGTCATAATGCTGTCGGTTTCTTCCTGACCGCAGGCTTCCTGGGCATGATGTATTATTTCGTCCCGAAGCAGGCTGACCGCCCGGTTTACTCCTATCGTTTATCCATCGTACATTTCTGGGCACTGATCGCGACCTATGTCTGGGCCGGCGGTCACCACCTTCATTACTCTGCCCTGCCCGACTGGGCTCAAACTGCGGGTATGGTGATGTCCCTGATTCTGCTGGCTCCGTCCTGGGGCGGCATGATCAACGGCATGATGACCCTCTCAGGTGCCTGGCACAAACTGCGCACCGACCCTATCCTGCGCTTCCTGGTGGTGTCCCTGTCATTCTATGGCATGTCCACATTTGAAGGCCCGATGATGGCCATCAAGACGGTGAACGCACTGTCCCACAATACCGACTGGACCATCGGCCACGTGCATTCCGGCGCGCTGGGCTGGGTGGCCATGATCACCATTGGTGCCACTTACCATCTGGTACCCAAACTGTGGGGCGTTCAGGCCATGTACAGCACCGCGATGATCAACGTGCATTTCTGGCTGGCAACCATTGGCACCGTACTGTACATCGTAGCCATGTGGGTCAATGGCATCATGCAGGGCCTGATGTGGCGCGCGGTTAACGAGGACGGCAGTCTGACTTACAGTTTTGTCGAGGCTCTGGAAGCCTCCTGGCCGGGCTATCTGGTACGACTGATCGGTGGCGCCATATTCCTGAGCGGCATGTTCCTGATGGCCTATAACGTTTACATGACCGTTCGTCAGAAAGAGGCCGTTGCGCAAAACAGCGCGGCAGTCCAGACGGCGTGACGGGAGAGACCAGATGAAACACGAAGTTGTTGAAAAAAATCTGGGTCTGATGATCGTGCTGATCATACTGACCATAAGTGGCGGCTTCCTCGTTGAGGTCGTGCCGCTGTTTTTCCTGAAAGAGACCACTGAACCCATCGAGGGCCTCGAACCTCTCTCAGCGCTGGAACTTGAGGGGCGGGACATCTATATCCGCGAGGGCTGCCATGTGTGCCACACACAGCAGATCCGTCCTTTCCGGGCAGAGACAGAGCGTTACGGTCACTACTCTGTTGCGGGTGAGTTCGTCTACGATCGTCCGTTCCTGTGGGGCTCCAAACGCACCGGTCCGGACCTGGCCCGGGTGGGAGGCCGTTACTCCGACGCGTGGCAGCGCCAGCACCTGTACGATCCGCGCAGCGTTGTTCCCGAATCCAACATGCCCGCATTCCCGTGGTTGTTTGAAAACCGGGTGGATCACGAATCCATTGATGATCGCATGCAGACCTTGCAAACCCTGGGTGTACCGTATACCGATGAACAGATCGCCCAGGCACCTGCCGAGATCAAGGGTGAGTTCGAAATCGAGGCACTGGTCGCATACCTGCAACAACTGGGAACTGTGATCTCCGAGAGGCGATAGAAGATGGACATGAATGATGTACGCGGGATTCACACCTTGCTGGTGATGGCTGCATTTTTTGGCATTGTCTGGTGGGCGTACAGCGCTCACCGCAGAAAAGCCAATGAAGAAGCGGCTCACCTGCCCTTTGATGATGAAGTCGCAGACCAGCGTACTCGTGAACGGGAACAAGCGGAGAAGAAACAATGAGTACCTTCTGGAGCATCTGGATCAGCGTGATCGTGCTCGGGACGATTTTTGGCTGCTGGTGGCTGATCTACGCAACTCGCAAGAGTCAGACAACGGACACCGAAACCGACCGGACCACTGGCCATTCCTTTGATGGCATTGAGGAACTGGACAACCCGCTGCCCAAGTGGTGGTTCTATCTTTATGTGGGCACGTGCGTTTTTGCGCTTGGTTACCTGGCACTCTACCCGGGCCTGGGCAACTTCCAGGGCCTGCTGGGCTGGAGCTCCGCCAAGCAGTGGCAGACCGAAGTGGACCAGGCCGAGGCCGAGTTTGGCGAAATCTACGCCCGCTACGGCGATACACCGGTCCCGGAACTGGCCCAGAACGAGGACGCCATGCAGATTGGCCAGCGCCTGTTCGCCAACAACTGCGCGGTATGCCACGGCACGGCAGCCCGCGGCCAGGTGGGGTTCCCGAACCTCACCGACGACGACTGGCTTTATGGCGGCGCTCCGGAGGACATCCTGGCGACCCTGTACAATGGCCGTAACGGAAACATGCCGGCCTACGGCACCATGCCCAACATGAGCAATGAACAGGTCAACCAGGTGGTCAACTATGTGCTGAGTTTCAGTGGTCGTGAACGCGACGCCGAAGCGGCAGAAGAGGGTGCGGCGGTCTTTGCCCAGGCCTGCGTGGCATGTCATGGCCAGGATGCCAAGGGCAACACTGCAATCGGGGCGCCCAACCTGACAGACGATGTGTGGCTTTACGGTTCCACTTACAACTGGATTCGTGAGACTGTCGTCAATGGTCGACAGAATATGATGCCCGCACAGGAGGGTCGGTTGTCTGACGACCAGATCCAGATCCTGGCGGCCTACGTTTACAGCCTGTCGAACTGAGCCAGACCTGGCCGGGGCAACCCCGGCCCGGTCTTCTCACCCTGCTACCTACCCCGGCGGTGCAGGGTTGAGAAGATCATCAGCCTGCCGCGGCACGCTCCCCGCTTGACCCTTATCGTGAGGTTTCCATGAGCAAGGACATACCGGTTAGACAGATTGACCCGGGGTCTGAGTCCTCCGATAACAATAACAAACCGAAAACGGTTGACCTGTACGCCAGCCGAAAGAAGATTTACGTCAAGGAAGTCAAAGGTATATTCCAGCGCATCCGGAACGTCAGCCTGCTGGTGCTCATGGGGATGTACTTCCTGTTCGCCTGGCTGACACTGGACGGCCAGCCGCTGATTCACTTTGATCTGCCTGCGCGGGAATTCCACCTTTACGGCGCCACCTTCTACCCGAAGGACTTTTTCCTGTTGTCCGGGATGCTGATCATCAGTGCGTTCGGGCTGTTTTTCATCACTACCCTTTTTGGTCGCGTGTGGTGCGGCTACACCTGTCCGCAGACGGTCTGGACCTTTATCTTCATGTGGATTGAAGAAAAGGTGGAAGGCAGCCGTAACAAGCGCATCAAACTCGACAAAGCCCCCAACTCCCCCGAGAAGATCCTGCGAAAATCCACCAAGCATACCCTGTGGATGCTGGTGGCACTGGCGACAGGCGTGACGTTTGTCGGTTACTTTTACCCGATTCGCGAGCTGATCGTTGATCTGCTTTCTCTGCAAGCCAATGGCTGGGCCTATTTCTGGGTGGCATTCTTTACCGGTGCAACCTACCTCAATGCCGGCTGGATGCGTGAGCAGGTGTGCCTGTACATGTGTCCTTACGCCCGGTTCCAGTCGGTGATGTTCGACGCGGATACCCGCGTGGTGTCCTATGATACCAACCGGGGTGAGCCCCGGGGTGGTCGAAAAAAAGGATCAGACCCTTCAGAGCTGGGCCTCGGTGACTGTATTGATTGTGGCCAGTGCGTGCAGGTATGCCCCACCGGCATTGATATTCGCGACGGCCTGCAATACGAATGCATCGGGTGTGCCCTGTGCATTGACGCCTGCGATGAGATCATGGAGAAAATGGAGTACCCGAAGGGACTGATCCGGTACACCACCGAGAACGAACTGGAAGGCAAGCCGTCAAAACTGTTGCGCCCGCGTACCTTTGGCTACGGCATCGCCCTGGTATTGATGATCTCCGCGGTGATCTTTGTCATTGCTACCCGGGTTCCGGCTCAACTGGACGTTCTTCGGGATCGCGGCACGTTGTTCAAGTTCAATGGCGATGGCAGGGTGGAGAACTCCTACACCGTCAAGATCCAGAACATGTCAGAGGTGCCCCAGACCTTTTCATTGTCTGTGGAGGGGCTGAACGATATACGCATTCTGACCGACCGCGCACTGACCGTGGAAAGTGGTGAGAATGTAGCCCTGCCGACGGTGGTGGATGTGCCACCGGAGGCGCTGACAGACACCAATGCCGAAATACGGTTCCGCGCAGTGTCGGAAACCGATCCGACACTGATTCTGGAAACTGAAAGCCGATTTGTGGGTCCAAGGGCGCGCTGAGGATGGTTGATGAAACCGGCGCCCCGATCCGAACCAATGAGAACCCATGACATGACAGAAAAAGCACCCGTCGCCCCCTGGTATCGCCAACCCTGGTTCTGGTTCCTGACCATTTTTCCGTTGGCGTCCATGGTGTGGGGCGTCACCGCAATCATAGTATCGACAAACATGGACAATTCCATGGTCACCGACGATTACTCTCGCGAGGGCCGCGGCATCAACATGGCCATTGCCCGGGACCAGAAGGCAATCGATATGCAAATCGAAGGCCGGCTCGAGTTTTCAGATCGGGACGCGCTGCTGACCCTGCAAACCCGGCAAGGGCCCGCAGATTTCCCTTATCTGGTGCTCAACCTCTACCACCCGACTCTGGCCGAGTACGACCGAATAATCCAGTTCCAGCGCCGTGCCGACGGCGAGTATACCGGTCGCATGCTGGAGAATCTGGACGGTCGCTGGTACTACGACCTGCAGGGGCCAGACAATGACTGGAGAGTCAAGGGTGAGCTCCAGTTGCCATCGGATCACAGCATCCGCATCGATGCGGCAGGTGACGCATAAGGGTGACGCCCATTCACTGTTTTCACTGTGGCGAGCCAGCAAACGGCTACCCGGCGATAACCCTTGACGTCAAAGGCAACACCGAACACTTCTGTTGCCAGGGCTGCAAGGCGGTATGCCAGACCATCCATCGGGAAGGTCTGACGGGCTTCTACGAGTTTCGTACCGAGCCTGCCTCAACCCCACGGGAACTGAGCCGCTCCGAACTGGACCGGCTGAAAGAATTGGACCATCCCCTGGTTCAGCGTTCGTTTGTGGTTCCGGTCAAAGCCGGCCAGGAAGCCCAGTTGCTGATCGGCGGGATCACCTGTGCGGCCTGCATCTGGCTGCTGGAAAACCACATGCGTCAGCAGCCGGGCGTGCAGGCGTTCACCATCAACCACACCACCCAGCGGGCTCGCCTGGTGTGGTCGCCAGACCAGGCTGCCCTCAGCACGCTGTTGATCGCCATTCACCAACTCGGATTCACCGCCCGCCCCTACCAGGCCGACGAGGCGGAACAGACGCTGAAGGCGGAGCACCGGTCAATGCTGATTCGCCTGGCGGTGGCCGGCATCGGCACTTTTCAGAGCATGATGCTGGCGTTCCCGCTGTATTTCGAATTGATCAGCGACCTGTCAGACGAATTTATCATCTTCTTCCGCTGGTTCAGCCTGCTGGTGGCAACTCCGGTGGTGTTGTATAGCGCCCGCCCGTTTTTCGACAATGCCATCCGGGACGTTCGGGCCCGCCATCTGACGATGGACGTGCCGGTCGCCATCGCCATCGGCCTCGCCTATGGCGCCAGCACCTGGGTCACCGCGTTTGGTGGCCAGGAGGTCTACTTTGAATCGGTGTGCATGTTCACCTTTTTCCTGCTGCTGGGGCGTTACGTTGAGGTCCAGGCTCGGTACCGGGCCGGGCTGACCGGCAATGCCCTGGCGGGTTTCCAGCCTTCGGTAGCGGCACGGGTGGAGCACGGCCAGGCCGATATCGTTCCAATCCATGACATCCGGCCCGGCGACATTATCCGGGTTCGTCCCGGGGAGACACTGCCGGTCGACGGCGAAATCCTGTCGGGCGAATCCACCCTTAACGAAGCCGCGCTCACTGGCGAGTATCTGCCGGAGACTCGCCGTCCGGGCGACCCGGTGCACGCGGGCAGCGTGAACGGCGAGAATCCTCTGGACATCTGGGTGCTGAAGGCCGGCGCCCAGACCCGACTGTCCGGCATTCTGCGGGTTCTGGACCGGGTCCAGTCAGAGAAACCCCCGGTGGCACGCATGGCGGACCGGATCGCCGGCAAGTTCGTTGGCCGGGTGCTGATTCTGGCGCCTGTGGTCTGGGTGGGCTGGGCCCTGGCAGGCGCCGACAATGCGTTCGATATTACGCTGTCGGTGCTGGTGGTCACCTGCCCCTGTGCCCTGTCGCTGGCGACACCGACCGCCATCACCGCAGCTACCCTGAGGTTGCGTCGGCTGGGATTCCTGCCAACCCGTGGGCATACACTGGAAACCCTGCAAAGCATTGATACCGTTGTGTTCGATAAAACCGGCACCCTGACCCGAGGCGAACTCAGCCTGACGGGCGTTGATACCTGCGGGCCGCTAGACGAAACCACCTGCCTGCAACTGGCTGCCGGCCTGGAAAAGCACTCGGAGCACCCGATTGCCCGGGTATTCCATGACCGCAAGGCGGCGGTCGTCACCGACGTCAGCAATCATCTGGGCGGTGGCCTGTCTGGCCGTTACCTTGGTCAGCCCGTGTTTATCGGCCATCGCGCGTTTGTTGAGTCGCACACCCGGGCAACCGCCCCGCACCCAACCGCGCATGCCGGTATGGAAATCTGGCTGGCGACCGACACGGCCTGGCTGGCCCGCTTTGAACTGGATGACCAGATTCGCGACGATGCCCGGCCGGCGATTGCGGCCCTGCATGAGGCTGGCATCCACACCATGCTGCTCAGCGGTGACCGGTCCCGCCACGTGCAACAAGTGGCCGAGGCCCTGGGTATTGAACATGCGGTCGGCGAGGCATCGCCGGAACGCAAGCTTGCAGAGCTTGAGGCATTGAAGTCCGCTGGCCGTCAGGTGATGATGGTGGGAGACGGCCTGAACGACCTGCCGTCCATGGCCGGCGCCGGGTTGTCGGTGGCCATGGGTACGGCGGCCGATCTGACGCAACTCAAGGCAGACGCCGTGTTGCTGAACGGCCAGTTGATGCAGTTGATTGAAGCGCTCCGAACCAGCGCCAGCACCCGCAGGATCATCCGTCAGAACATGGTGTGGGCGTTTGGCTACAACCTTCTGGCCCTGCCGGTGGCAGCCGCAGGCCTGGTTCCGCCCTGGCTCGCGGCTATTGGCATGTCGCTGAGTTCATTGGTGGTGGTGCTGAACGCCCTGCGCCTGAGCCGGCAACCTGACCGCAACCCACAGCCCAATCCCGGAGGTTAACGTGCAGATCGTGATGGTGCTGGTTCCGCTGATGCTGATTCTCGTGGCCGTCGGTATGGTACTGTTCTCCTGGGCGGTCAAGAACGGCCAGTATGACGATCTGGATGGACCGGCACACCGCATTCTGTATGACGACGACAAGGACATGATCCCCGACGAGGCCCGTCAGGATCAGGCCACATCTGGCAAAGCCGGTGACGCCGGCGAGCGGGAAGACCACGACGACACGGCCGGCAAGGCCTAGGCGGCCATGCAGCCAGAACTGTATCTGAGTTATCCCAGCGCGTTTCTGATCGGCCTGCTCGGCAGCACGCACTGCCTTGGCATGTGCGGCGGCATAAGCGCATCTCTGTCCATGGCGCTGCCGGTTGGGCGAGGGTTTCGCTGGCGCCAGTCAGCCCTCTTGCTGGGCTTCAATCTCGGGCGTATTGGCAGCTACACATTGATAGCCACTCTGATCGCCCTATTGAGCACCGAGGCCAGTCAGCAGTGGCACTGGGCCACGCTGGTGCTCACCACCCTCGCCGGCCTGTTACTGATTGCCATGGGTCTTTCCATGGGGCAGTGGTGGCAGGGCATACGATTCGTTGAACGGGTGGGCGCGCCGGTCTGGCAGAAGCTGTCGCCGCTGACAGGGCGCCTGTTACCGGTGCGGCATCCCGGACAGGCGTTGGCGCTGGGTGCGCTGTGGGGCTGGTTACCTTGCGGACTCGTTTACAGCACATTGGGGTGGGCGGCACTGCAACCCACCGTACCCTCAGCCGCCTTGACCATGCTGTTTTTCGGGCTGGGCACGCTGCCCTCCATGCTGGCCACCGGCTACGCCGCGCACTGGATTCGCAACCTCAAGGCCAGTCGCCGGTTCCGCCAGGCCAGCGGTGCCCTGCTGATCCTGTTCGGCCTTTGGACCTTACCCTTCCACGCGCTGATCAACAGCGGCCACAGCTGACTACAGGTTCAACACGTCCAGTCGGCCATAGGGCACCTCCGGTTCCGCTCCCTGCACCGCCGCCTGGCGTTTGCCACCCAGGCGCTGACCGTCTTTGAAGTCGTACAGGTGCGGGTCCGCCAGATGCGAGGGTTCGACGTTGCACAGGGCGCGGAACATGGTCTCCAGGCGCCCGGGGTGCTGCTTGTCCCATTGCCGGAACATGTCTTTGATCACCTGCCGTTGCAGATTCTCCTGGGAGCCGCACAGGTTGCAGGGGATGATCGGAAATTCCCGCATCCGGGCGTAGCGCTCCAGATCTTTTTCCCGGGCGTAGGCCAGCGGCCGGATCACCGTATTACGGCCGTCGTCACTGTGCAGCACCGGCGGCATGGATTTCAGTTTTCCGCCATAGAACATGTTCAGGAAGAGGGTTTCCAGAAGGTCGTCCCGATGGTGGCCCAGAGCAATCTTGGTGACCCCGTGCTGCTCGGCGAAATTGTAGAGTATTCCCCGGCGCAGGCGGGAGCACAGGCCACAGGTTGTCTTCCCCTCCGGTACTTTTTCCCGGACAATGCTGTAGGTGTCTTTTTCGATGATGTGGTATTCGATGCCCAGGCGGCCCAGGTAGTCCGGCAACACATGCTCAGGAAACCCGGGCTGCTTCTGGTCCAGATTGACGGCGATCAGCTCAAAGTCCACCGGCGCGCTTTTCTGCAGGCTCATCAGGATATCCAGCATGGCATAGGAATCCTTGCCGCCGGACAGACAACACATGACTTTATCGCCGGCCTCAATCATCGAGAAATCGGCAATGGCCTGGCCCACTTCACGGCGCAGACGCTTCTGGAGTTTGTCGTACTCCAGTTTCTGCCGGCGATCAGCTGGCGTCGCCGGCGTCTTGATGGAATCGGTCATGGTTTGAGGCATACACTAGAACGCTCACAGGGTAAGTGAGCGCGACATTATACGCACCACAACTGCCCAGGGACAGAATCACCACATGGACGTTTTCAATCGCGCTCAGCCAGCATCCGGCAAGCGAGCCAGAAACCGCGCTCGCAACCGAGCCGCCATACTCAATGCCGCCCGGGACTGCTTCCAGACCAAAGGCTATGAGCCCACGACCATCCGCGATATTGTGCGCGGGTCCGGGCTGGCCGCAGGCACCTTCTACAATTATTTCTCCAGCAAACCGGACATTTTCTCGGCGCTTCTGGAAGACTTCCTGACCAGTCTCAACGAAGAGCTGTCCGAGCGTCGGCAATCTGCGCGAACAGCCCGCGACTTCATTTTTTCCACCTACCATACGTTATATCTGGCCACCGCCCGTGAACCGGTAGTGTACGAACTGGCACATCAGAACCAACGGGCGCTGCGCAAGCTGTTTGGTACCGATATCCTGGGGATGACGGTCACCTCGCTGGAGCAGGACGTTCGGGCGGCCATGGCCGACGGGCGCCTGCCCCGGGTGGATTTCGGACTGCTGTGTGCGGCCCTCTTCGGCGTTGCCTATGACACCAGCCTGCTGGTGGCGCGGCGTGTCAGGCAAAACCCGGATGCTGGCGATCGGGAAGCCAGAATGGCCGCCGAGTTCGCCACCGACCTGTTTATGGGCGGGTTACCGTCACTTCATGCACTTTCAAGCGGCTCCGGAGTGACTTAACATTGAGCCCATGCTTCCCGACCACACCCCATCCCAGGACGATGCAGACCGGCCAGACCCGGAAAGGCACCAGTACGCCCTGAATGCCCTGGACCAGCAGGTTCAGCACATGATGGTTGCGATAGAGGTGGAGTTACGCAGTGCCGGGCCCGGGGGGCTGAGTGAACTGGCGCTGATTCGCGCCCTGCAGAGCGACCGCTGGGGCCTGCTTGGCGCGGTCGACTACGCCAAACCGGACCAGCTCTACCCCGTCCACTTCCTGGTGTTCAACGGTCTGTACCGGCTCAGAGATCAACTGGGCCAGCATCAGGAAACCCTGGTGCTTTCGCCCCTATGCCTGAAAATTGTGCCTGCGGAGCGGGCTGGTGAAACCACGTTGCCGGACTGTGAAGACCGGTTGCGGGCCTTCTACCTGGACCTGTCCCAATACTTCCTCTCGAGCGCGGCTATCCACGACATGATGGATCAGTTCTGGGCCGGCGAACCCGTCCCGGGACCGGAGCAGCACGAAGCCGTCCAGGCAGCCCGGGAGTTGGGGTTTGATCACATGCCCAATTGTTTTGCTACGGTCAAGCAACGCTTTCGTAAACGGGTTATGCGAGCACACCCGGACCGCGGCGGCAATACGGCCGAGGTGCAGGCTCTGAATGATGCATTTTCGGTGCTCAAGGCACATTTTGCCTGGCTCCGGTCAACTTCCCGATCGCCATGAGGACACGCCAACCGATGAACCTGACAACCCGACTTCTCGCCCTGGCAGCGGCCGTTCTGGCCCTGGCCTCGACACCGGCACAGGCTGACCTGGTGGTACTCCAGTACCATCACGTCGACGACAGTACACCGCCGTCCACCAGCACCTCCCCCTCGCTGTTCCGGGACCAGTTGGACATGGTAGAGGCGCTGGGACTGGAAGTTGTGCCCCTGTTATCAGGCACCCGGGCTGCATTGGCTGGCGACACCGAGGGCAAAAGTCAAATTGCCATCACCTTCGATGATGCCTATGAATCCGTGTATGACACCGCCGCTCCCGTGCTCGCCAAACGGGACATGCCCTACACCATTTTCGTGAATACCGATGCCGTTGGCGGACGCGGCTATATGACCTGGGACGAGTTGGCGGAACTGGCCCGGGATGATCGTGTCACTCTGGCCAATCACAGTGCAGACCACGGTCATCTGGCTCGCAAGCCCGGCGAGTCAATCGAAGCCTGGAATCGACGTGTGAATGCCAGTCTGGATGAGGCCCAGCAAGTGTTAAATGAGCGCTTTGGACAGAACGTACCGATGTTTGCCTATCCCTACGGCGAATTCGACGAGGCACTGGAAGCAAAACTGGCCGAACGCGGATGGCTGGGCTTTGGCCAGCAATCCGGGGCTATCGGACGCCCCTCCCACGAGACTCGCTTACCCAGATTCCCTATGGCAAATGCTTATGGTCAGTTAGATACCCTGAAGAACAAGTTGCTCAGTAAGGCATTCCCCACGCCGGCAGCTGAGCTTCCCGGCAGCGTTATCAAGGACAACCCGCCAACCCTGACATTCACGCTGGATGAGCGTATCAGTGCCGATAGACTGGGTTGTTTCGCATCGGGTGTCGGGCGCATTGATATCAAAATCTCGGGCGACAAAGTGGCGGTTACGGCGCCAGAACCCAACGCCAGCCGACGATTTCGATATAACTGCACGCACCCGGTAGGTGACGGCAGCTTCTACTGGCTGTCTCAGCCATGGCTGAATCTGGAGGCGCCGGAAGACTGAGCCATTCAGTCCTCGAACATGGCAATGCCAAGCTCCCCCACCGGCGTGTGGGGGATGGCAACCGGGCCTTTCTCTCCGTCGTAAAGGGTCTG
The DNA here is from genome assembly GCA_035705335.1 of Marinobacter sp. Classification (GTDB taxonomy): domain Bacteria; phylum Pseudomonadota; class Gammaproteobacteria; order Pseudomonadales; family Oleiphilaceae; genus Marinobacter. Next base: position 12,452 of record DASSWD010000153.1, read on the forward strand.
CCCCTGAAGATCCTCTGGCCGGGTAAACACCACCAGCCATCGTTCTCCCCGTTGCGGAAACACCGGTACCCAGGCCTCAAGGTAACCCCGTTTGCGCCAGGTTTCCGGTGTGAACGGCATCACCAGTTCAGTCACCACCCGCAGCGGGCGGAAGTCTTCATCAAGGAAGGCCAGGCTTGGCACGAACACACCCTCCCGGGCGTATGACCGCAGCCGCATGACAAAATCGGACTGTTGCTCTTTTGCCGGCAAAGCCACAACGGTATAGCGGGACCGCCCGGCACGGAACTCATGGCTGGCAGAGCCCTCGTCGATGCGAACGGCAAACTCCCGCCCTTGCTGCCATGCGGTCCGGTCCTCACCGGCCAGACTCTCGCAGCAGTGCCGGGCAAATTGCAGGAAGGGGGATTCAGGCTCGCCTTCAATACCCAGAATGGCCAGGGCATCCGGGTCATAACCCTCGACAGGAGGCGCCGCTGCCTCACCGCCGTTCGGCAGGTACACGCGGGCATCGGAAAGCTCAATGGGCGGTTTATCGGAGCCCCAGGGCGCCCGTTTCCGGCCATCCGGCGCGTAGTAACTGACACGTACATTACCCTCAGCGTCTCGCCAGGTGAAGTAAGGCTGGCGCTGGCCGGGGCGCAGATTGCCTCGTTCTGCCAGCTCTTCGCCATCCGGGTAATTTTCCAGAGTGTATTCGCTGGCAGGATCAGATCCGACGGCGACGGCGTTCTCGACCGTTGAAGATTCCGCCCCGGGAATACGTGAGTATCGAATCTGGCCGCGCTCATCGACCCAGGTAAAATAGCCGTCTCGCTCGCTGACATCGGTACCTGCCACCTGGCATCCGGTCAGGCTGACGGCAGACACCAGAACCGCCCAGGCCACTGCGTTGCTGAACTCGTTCCACATGATTCGGACTCCCCACTCAGGGTACCAGGACAGCCGTCCACGCCCCGCCTGCCACTGATCAGAATTTGGTGCGAAAACTCAGGCCCGCCATGACAACCCGAAGCGACGTTTTGATATCCAGCCCGGCATAGGGGTTATAGATAATATTGGTGATGTTGTCGCAGTTGACGTTGCAACTGGTGTTCGCCGGAATGGTCTCGATTGAATGCAGGTACGACAGATTCATGTCGATTTCAGTATCCTTGTCCCATTTGTAACCCATGCCGATGCTGTACAGATTAGCGCCACCAAACGGCGCCATGATCGAACGCTGATCGTCGGGAATCACCGAATCCCGGATTTCGACTCCCGCCCTCAGGTCCAGTCTCGACGAGGCATGAAACTCCATCCCGAACGCCCAGTTCCACTGGCTCTTGAAGCCCAGCGGCAGGCGCAGAGTATTGGGTGTAGCGTTGTCCGGAGACAGGATCCGGGCCGCATTCAGGAATTCCAGATTACGGTCGAACCGGAACACGAAGGCATCCCACTGGGCGTAGTCGGTCCAGCCCACATCCGCATTGATTGTCAGTTTCGGATGTACATCGACACTGATACCGGTCTGGAAATGCTGGGGGTAAACCAGGTCCATCGATACATTGCCCGCCTCCCGGGGCGCGCCGGACGGCAAGCTCAGGATGGCGGACGAAATGGCTCCGAGTACAGAACCGTTCACGCTTTGCCAGAAGCCCGACCAGTCGTCGGTGTACTGAATCTCAAAGGTGCCCTTGAGGTTCATGTCCGCTTCGGAGGTGTAACTTGCGCCCCAGCGGAACCAGTCGTTCGGTTCCCACATCACGCCCAGCGCGTAGGTCGGTGAAATGGTTTCCTGCACGTTGATGCTAAGGGCACCAATATCGTCCCAGGGGCCAACATTGCCGCCGCACAGAGCCAGCCACGGCTGCAGTGGTTCGTCGCCGCTCTCACAGTTGAACGCATCCTGAAGCACTTCCGCCACTCCCAGCAGCATGTTGGGCGCCCGCATGTTCTGATCCGCGGCAATACCCATGTGGGACAGATGAATGCCCACACCCACTGACCACTCATCGTTAATTTCATAACCCACGGTTGGCGACAGATAGGTGGTGCGCTGAAGCGCCGTGGCCTGCGGCTGATAACGGCCCGGGTCGTCCTTGTCGCGATAGAATCCAGCGGCAAGGGGCAGGTAGAACGCGTTGGCAAACGTCAGCTTGGAGCCCGGCGGGTTGATACTGAACCCCGCCGAAGGCGCTATCGCGGGGCCCGGGGGGGCCCGCAAAATGCCGTAACCCGGCACATAAAGCGCAACGTTGTTGGTGTGGCTGTGGGTGTTGGCCACCGGGTCCCGTTGCTTGCCGGTTTGCGGGTCGATTTCCAGACCATCGATACCAAAAATCTCATAACCGTCCGGCGCAGTGAAGTCGGCGTCGATGTCGAGGTAAACGCTCATCAGGTTGACTTCGAGCTGGCGGTCTTCCAGGCGGGTAATGCCGGCCGGGTTGTAATGAATCGCCATGATTCCGGGCGGGTCTGCGGTCACCGCGTTGCCCAGTGCCAATGCCTTCGGATGAATGGTCAGGTTCTGGGCCAGCTGGGCCTGAACACCAAAGGACAGCGTCGCCGTCGCAACGGCCAGAAGCATCGTTTGGGCTCGGCTGAGCACTTTCAACTTTGCCATAACAGTCTTCCCTTACCTTGAAACGTTTTCTCGGCGGTCACTCTTTCAGGCCGGAGAAATTGATGGGCAGGGAAATTCCCAGAGAGAAGTCCGGCGCGTCCTCGGTCAGGCCGATACCCAGGCTGGTATTGACGATGGTGGTGTCACTGACCCGGGTACCCAGAGACATGCTCATGAAACCGGTCATCTGGTCCTGTGCCACCGCCTGCTCACCATTGGAGAAGGTCAGAATGGTTTCATCGCTGTAGCTGAACTGCGTGGAGATACTCAGGGAAATATCGTACGACAGGGAATACGCGAAGCCGGCTGAACCAGACAGGCCGAATCCGGGCTCTACTTCCGTCAGCAGGCGGGCGCCACGAACCTGTTCCAGGCCGTCCGCGGTGAGGTTGTAGGTGGCACTCAATGACCCGAACACCACGACCGGGTCCAGCACCTTGGACATGCTGGCACCGCCGCCCACCGAATAGTAGCCACTGCCGGTGGAGAGTTGCTCCCGGATGTCAATTTCATAGGGACTGACACCGGTCTTGGTGTTCAGGGTGCCAAAGAAGGTAGTGGTCATCCTGCCGGGTACATAGGCAAAAGGCTGCCAACGACCGGTAAAGGAGATATCGCCGAAGTCGTAGACGTTGAGCTCGTCTTCGGTGTCGTATTTCACGACCAGCGGAATTCGGGTACCCACCGTCAGGTTGTCCAGCAGGCCGTAATCGTAGGAAAATGCATTGGTGAAATTGTGGGTGGCAGAAGGCACCACATCCAGATTGCGAACGGAGCCGTCGCTGATCTCCAGGTCCAGCCGCTGATCACCCGTGTAGGAATAATCGAAGGAATAATTCAGGGAATGGGTGCCCTTTTTCTGCAGCGAGTAATTCTTCTCCGCCGCCTGGAACACCTCCTCCAACTGCTTCGTGGAATCCTGATCTCCTTCCTGACGCGCCAGCGCTTCCCGCGCCTGATCGACGTTGCCGTCCTGAGCCATCAGCGTGGCCGGCATCAGCCCGACAGCGGAAACAAGGATAACGCCTCGCACAAACCAACGATTCATCCTGACTCCCTACTCTTTGGTTTTATTCCTGATCCGGTCAATACCCGGAGATTAATGGCGACGGTAATAAAGCTGTTTGCGGGTGTTCTCCACACTGCCGTCGGGGTTGTTTTTCTGGCGTTCCAGAAGGTTCTGGATGCGTCTTTCTGTCGACTCGTGGAAGGCGGGTATCTGCTGCAGGGCCAGCAGGGTCATGGTCTGGTCGTCCACAAAACGGAGATCCTCTTCCTTGAGTTCCAGGTTATCCAGGGGCTTGTCACTGCCCGGGAACACGATGAACAGGACGTTGTCGTCCCACTTATCCTGAAACTGAGCCAGGGTAAACGAGATGTTGCCCACCGCCGGGTCGGCAATGAATACCCGACCATCCCGGATGGTTCGGAGCACCACAAAATGTTTGAAGCCGGCGTGGTCAATAGGCACGATCGCCGGGTGGTCCAGCTCAATCAAGTCTTCAATTTCGGCGCGAAAGCCGCCGGACGGGTAGCCGAGCGCGGTCACCAGGCGTTTCATGTCGAGCATGGAGAACGCCCGCCGCTCGACAATGCGTTCGGTCTCTCCGTAATGGAGCAGGCCTTCCATGACCTGGCGTTCATTCAGCGTGCGGCCAAGATAGAAATTCAGCACGGTGGTCAGAGCGGCGCTGCCACAGCTGTAGTCATAGGCCTGGCGAACAATGTTGCGGAACTTCTGCTCCACCAGAGGTTCGACGCGCACGTCACTGCGTTGCTCGGTAAAGCTGGCATCCACTTTCTGCTCAATCACAATGGTGCCCGGGCTGAACGGCTCAACCTCGGTCGCTTCCTGCACCATGGTGAATGTGAGAATGGATCCAGCCAACACCAGCAGCATCTTCAAAAGTCCCTGTTTTTATTAGACCTGCAACCGTCGGGTTACATGTTGTTACGGTACGATACCGAAATCGCGAGGGGCTTAAAGATAACTGTGCCTCAAATCTGTTGCCGCAAATGTGGCCTCTGACTTTACCCACCGTGTTGCTTCTCTGATAATCCGTGCACACGCAAATGAATGTAGCGAGAGCGGGCCATGCCAATAACAACACTTCAACCCGGACACCTGACCTTCATTGCGGCCAAGATCGCAGCACCACTGGCGCCTTCGGGGCTGTTGCACAGGGAGAAGTTCAACGACCTGCTGCATATTCCCGAACCGGTCAGCCTGCTGCTGGTTCATGCCCCGGCCGGTTACGGCAAAACCACCACCGTTGCCGAGCGGTTCGATGCCCTGCAGGCCACCACCGCCTGGTTCCGGCTCGAAGAGAGCGACAACGATCCCGCCCGGTTTGCCGCTTACCTGGCACACACGCTGACCACCGCAACCGACGGCGCTACGGGCCCGGTGCTCGAGCGGCTGCAGGCGCAGGGCTATGACAGCCTTGAACGGTTTCTGACCGACTTGCTGGCCGATCTGCCACACCGGGACGAACCCATCTATCTGATCCTCGACGACTACCATCTGATACACCAGCCTGACATCCATCAGGCCCTGCGGTTTTTGTTGAGGCACCTGCCCGCACACCTCACCCTGGTGTTGATCAGCCGCACCCTGCCACCGGTCGGGGTGGCTCAGTTGCGCATGAAGGGCCAGCTCATCGAAGTCACCAGCCGGGACCTGGCGTTTGATGCCGACGAAGCTCAGCAGTACTTCGAGAATCGTCTGCCCTTTGAGCTGTCCCGGGAAAGTATTGAGCGGGCCGTGCGCCGGGTGGAAGGGTGGATTTCCGCCCTCCAGCTGCTGTCCTCTGCCGCCATTACCCGGAGTGATTTCAGCGACTCGGTGGAACAGCTGGACCAGGGTAATCAGCACATTTTCGATTACTTTGACGAACTGGTGGGCCAGGCCCTGACCGATCAGCAGCGCACCTTCCTGTTACGCACCAGCATTCTCGACCGGTTCAATGCCGGCATGGTGATGCGGGTAATGGACGACGCCGACGGTCAGGCGCTGCTGGGCAGCCTGTTGTCCATGGGCCTGTTCATTACACCGGTGGACCACAATGCCCTGTGGTTCCGCTACCACCCGCTGTTTTCGGTGTATCTGCGCCACCTGTTGTCCTGCACCACCCACGAGAATCAGCGCACGCTCCATCAACGGGCTGCCGATGCCTGGCTGGACGTCGGCCACGCCGAAGATGCCGCCCGTCACGCCATCGCCGCCGAAGATCCGGAGCGCATCACGAGGGTGTTGAACGTTCACGGCCGGAAATTCTTCACGGAAGGCCAGTTCTCGCTGCTGCAGCGTTGTCTGGATTCCCTGCCCCAGAACGTCATTGCCGAAGACCCGACCTTGACCCTGTTGCGGGCCTGGGTGGCTCAGGGGCAGTACAAGTTCGACGAGGTGGAGAACTGGCTGTCGGCAGCGGAAACCCGACTGAAATCAGTCATGAGCGAGGCTTCCCAGAAGGCCGTGCATGGCGAGTTCAGCGCCATCCGCGCCCAGGTTGCCATGAACTACGGCGATGCCGACCGCGCGCTCACGCTGGCACGGGAAGCGGTAGAAATGGAAGCCGAGTACCTGCCGACCTCACGGGTGGCGGCCGCATCGGTCATGGGTGAGGCGCTGTTCGTCAGCGGTGAACTGCAGGAGGCTCTGGCCAGGATGCAGGACACCGAGCACATGGCCCGCGCCCACAACGCCCATCAGAACGTGCTCTGGGCGCTGTGCCAGCAAAGCGAGATCAGCGTGGCCATGGGTCTGCTTCAAAAGGCCTACAACATCCAGGAGCGGGCCTTCCAGTACGCCGAGGAAAACCACCTGAACCACCTGCCGATCCTGGAATTCCTGTTCCGTATCCGCAGCCAGATCATGTGGGAATGGCACCACCTGGAAAGTGCCGAACGTTGTGCGTTGCAGGGCATTGAGATACTGGAAGCCCAGGGCGAGCGCTGGTACGTTCAGAGCTACACCACTCTGGCCAAGATCGCACAGGCCCGGGGCCGCCAGAGCCTGTGCGCCGACTATATCGCGAAAATCCAGAAAATGCTGGCGTCCGGGGATTACCACCTGGACTGGGTCGCCAACGCCCACGCCACCATGCTGACCTATTGGGACGCGGTGCGGGATCAGGACGCCATCCAGCGCTGGCTGACCATTGCACCCAACAGCGACCCGGCGGAAGCTACCAATCATTTCTACCAGTGCAGTGGGCGCAACCGCGCGCGGGCCCTAACCAGCCTGGGCCAATATCAGGCCGCGCTACCCCTGTTGACGTCGCTGACCGGGGTGGCGGAGCAGTTCGGGCTGAAAACCGACCTGAACCGTAACCACATTGCCCTCGCGCACCTGCACTGGCTGCTGGAAGACCGTGAGCAGGCACTGGCGCACCTCAAGGCTGCCCTGGCTCTGGCCAGCACCACCGGCGCTGTGGGCAGCTTCCTGCGCCTGGGCAAGGTGCTGATCGTGATGCTCAAGGCGCTGATCAACGACGGCGCGGTCGAGGGCATGGAACTGCAGCGGGCCGAACGGCTGATCCAGCTCTCCCAGCAACAGCGGGACTTCAGCAGGGCGATCCGGATATCGCTGGACGAAGCCATTATTCAGGATATTATCGACCGGCCGGATGTACCGGAGCTGATTCGCACCTCGCCGCTGACCCGGCGGGAATGGCAGATTCTCAGCCTGATCCACGCCGGGTTATCCAATGACCAGATCGCAGAGCACCTGAAAGTGGCCTCCACCACGGTGAAGACCCACATCCGGAGCCTGTACCAGAAGCAGAACATCAGCCATCGCTCTGAAGCCATCGAGCTGGCCAGAGATCTGCTCAGCAAGATTCAGGGGGAATGATGTTCTACACCACGCTGGTGGCTGTTGCCGCCGCCATGATTCTGTTTGCCTGGCTGGGGCTGCGAGCCCGAAGAGCCGACGGCGGGCTGGATGACTATGTAACCGCCCGCAACACTCAGGGTGCCCGGGCGCTGGGGCTGTCGTTCCTGGCGTCGGGCATGGGCGGCTGGATTCTGTTCGCGCCGCCGGAAGTCGGAGCCATGGTCGGGCCATTAGCCCTCGCCGGCTACGCCCTTGGCGCAGCGTTACCGTTTATCGTGTTTGCCTTCTGCGGGCCGGGCATTCGGCGTTTCCTGCCCGAGGGCCGGAGTATCGGCGAGTTTGCCCATGCCTGTTACGGCACCGGGGTTCGGCGCTATGTGTCGCTGATTTCCGTACTGTATATGCTGTGCTTTCTGACCGCAGAACTCACCGCCATTGGCGCAATTACCTCGCTGCTGTCCAGCGTGAACGGTGGCATCGTGGTGGTTGGCGTGGCCGTTACCACACTCCTCTACACCGCCTGGGGCGGCCTGCGCGCCAGCATCGTGACTGACCAGTGGCAGGCCCTTCTGCTGATCGGGCTCCTGGCCATCGTCAGTTTCGTCGCTGTCGGAAAACTGCCCGAGGCGCAACCCGCTGCGCTTCCGGACATACCAACGTCCACCGCTCTGGGCGTGGCACTGACCCTGGTGATCGCGGTTACCGCCGCCAATCTGTTCCATCAGGGTTACTGGCAGCGGTTGTGGTCTGCCAAGGACACCAATGCCCTGAGCCGTGGCGCATTGCTCGGCGGTGTGGTGACCATCGCCGTGGTCGCGGTGGTTGGCGGGCTGGGAGTTCTGGCGGCCATGAGCGGTGCCGACCTGGGCAACCCACCCATCCCGTTCTTCGCGCTGCTGGCGGATGCCCCGGCCTGGCTGGCCCTGCCGGCGCTGATCCTGGCCATCACTTTGGTGGCTTCATCCGTAGATACCCTGCAGAACGCCCTGGCCTCGCTGGCGGTCACCGAGAAGGCCGGGTTGTCGATCGTTAGCGCCCGATGGTTCACCGTGCTGATGATGATTCCGGTGGTTCTTGTGGCGCTGCAGGGTGTTTCAGTGCTCCGTCTGTTCCTGATTGCTGACCTGCTGTGCGCCACCGCCGTGCTGCCGGTGCTGATGGGCCTGTGGCGCCGGATGAGCACACGTGCTGCCATTCTCGGCTGTGTGGCCGGATTGATCGGTGCGGTTCTGCCGGGCTGGTT
>DASSWD010000154.1:0-2952 GCA_035705335.1 Marinobacter sp.
ATCGATGGCCTGGTGCACGCTCTCCGGCGGGGCGCCCAGGGCTTCCGGGTCATCGATCAGGTTACGTACCGCCTTGCGCAGGTCGGTGGGCGTCGTCCAGTGGCCCAGGGCCTCGTCCATCAGCGCCGGCGGCAGCGGGTACACAAAGGTGCGCCAGTAATCCCGGGCCACCTCGTCCAGCAGCTCGCTCTGGTCGGTTTCCAGAGTCAGTTTGAACAGGCTGCCACTGTCGAAGGCGTGCTCGCTGAGCATGCGGTTGCACCAACCGTGGATGGTGGAGACGGCGGCCTCGTCCATCCATTCGGCGGCCAGCAGCAGTTTTTTGCGACAGTCGGGCCAGCTGGCCGGGTCCGGGTAGCTGTCGTCCCGGAGCTTGTGGATCAGGGCGGTTTCCGGTGTCGGTTCCAGGTGGTCGGCGGCGTCGGAGAATACCTCGGCCGCCTGGGTCAGCCGGGTGCGAATGCGATCCCGCAACTCCTTGGTGGCGGCGTCGGTAAAGGTGACCACCAGCAGGTTGGGGGGCAGCAGATTCTGCAGCGGGCTGTCGTCGCTCTGGCCATGGCCGAGTATCAGGCGCACGTACAGAATCGCGATGGTAAAGGTTTTGCCGGTGCCGGCACTGGCCTCGATCAACGCGCTGCCGTTCAGGGGCAGCGCCAGTGGGTCGAGGTTTGGCTTGTGGTTGTTGTTGGTCTGACTCATGCCTGGTCCTCTGGATAACCGACCTGTTCGGCGGCGGATGTGCCTTGTTCCGCTTCCCACAAGGGCACATAAAGCTGGTGCAGCAGCGCTTCGAACTCGCCACTGGCCATCAGTGTCTCGGGGGTTTCAAAGGTGCCGCGCAGGTAGCCGGTGTCCCGCTCCAGGGCGGTTTTGTAGGCCTGTTCCGCTTCACTGATGGCCCGCTGGTGGTCGCCCAGGTATTTCTTGCCGCCGTAGAAGCTGGTGATCCAAGCAAAGCCGGCCTCACAGTGAATCGGCAGTGCCCGGGTGGTGGCGTCCATCCAGCGGCCGAGGGTGGCTTCGAACGTCGGTTGCGCCTGCGCCGGTGTCATGGCCGGCAGGCGGAACGTGCGGCCCTCTTCCTTGCCGAGAATCAGGGTCTCGAAGGGCTGGCCGCTGAGCTGCCCGGCCAGGTGCAGCACCCAGTCCCGAAGCAGGTTGGCGTAGCGAACTTTCTTGCCGTTGCCGGAGTTGACCAGCAGGCTTGAGCTGGCAATCACCAGCCGGCACCGTTGCCCGTGGTGGTTGCAGCGCAGGCTGTCAATCAGGTCGGCCACCTCCACCGTTCCGGTGTGGTCGGAATAGCGATACTCGAACGGCAGCGGCTCGGCCACGGTTTCCGGCCACTCCGCCAGGGCACCGCGATACCGCTCGAACAGGTCGGGCAGCCGGCCGGTCAGTTCCGTGCGCAGGCGATGCTCGGTCACCCCCATACCCAGATCACCGCGCCGGGCCATGCGGTCCAGGGTGGTTTCGAGCCGTTCGTGCAGCTCCTCGTCGCTGGCCGCTTTCAGCACGCTGCTCCGGATCAGTTCGTTATCCAGGCGCCAGCGGTCCAGCCCGTTCAGGTCGAAGTTTTCGTTATCGGTATCTTCGTCTTCCACGGCGTCAAAGCGCACCTGCAGCCGGCGCTGGTAGAAGGTGTCGATGGGTTTTTTCAGGAAGTTGGCCAGGTCACTCAGGGTGAGCGGCTCTTCCGGCGCCTGGTATGGCAGCGGCTGATTGGCTTGCCCGGTGGCGTCGACACCGTGGGCGCTGCGCCATTCGCGCTCGTAGGTGAACAGGCGGCGGGCCTGGAGTACCTCAGCCAGCGGCACGGGCTGGCTATCCTCGCCTTTACCGATGCCATTGGCCTTCGGGAAATACTCCCGGCTGAACGGCTGCAACGGGTGCCGGGTGGTCAGGGCTGTGGTGACTGCCACGTCCGCTTGCCCGGCCACCGTCCACAGGCTGTCCAGATGATCCTGCAACTGGCCCACCAGCACCGACGGCGGGCGTTCCGAATCGTCCCGGATGCTGCGCCCCACCCAGCTGATGTACAGCTGTTCCCGGGCGGACAGCAGGGCTTCCAGGAACAGGTAGCGGTCGTCTTCCCGGCGGGAGCGGTCCCCGGGCCGGTAATCCTGGGCCATCAGGTCGAAATCCACCGGCGGGCGGGAGCGGGGGTAGTCGCCGTCGTTCATGCCCAGCAGGCACACCTTGCGGAAGGGAATGGCGCGCATCGGCATCAGCGTGGCGAAGTTCACCTTGCCGGCCAGGAAGCGCTGGTTCAGCCCGCCTTCGTCCAGCCCCTGCAACAGCACATCCTTGACGATGTTCAGGGGCAGCGGCTGGTTATCAAGGCCCGCAGCGAGGGCGTCCTCCAGCCATTGCTCGAGCTGGCGGCGGAAGCGGTTCAGCAGCAGCAGGTCCTGGCCTTCCACCTTGTGGAAAAACTGCTCGAGCATGGCGGAGAACAGGGCTTCCCATTGCCCCGGGGTACGGGTGGTTTGCAGCGCCTGCCACAGGGTTTCCAACTGGTGCACAAACTCGCTCAGGCGCCCCGCCAGGCTGGCCTGCAGGCCGCCAATTTCGCTGTAGGGTTCAACACCGGCCCAGGGTTCGTCGTCGCCCATGCCGTAACCGAGCAGCATGGACCGCAGCCCAGACTGCCAGGTGTTGCGGTCCAGCTCCGCCGGCAGGTCCAGGCTTGCCCGGTGCACGCCGTGCAGGCCCCAGCGGATGTTGGCGCCTTCCACCCAGCGCCGGGCCAGGGGAGTCTCGTCCTCGCCGATGTCGAAGCGGTCGCGGATGCCGGGTACTTCGAGCAAGCTGATGATCTCACTCACACCGAAGCGGCTGCGGGGCAGCGACATCAGGGTTTCCAGGGCAATCAGCACCGGCTCATGGTGGCGCTGGCCCTGATCGGAGATGGTGAACGGGATGTGGCGCTTGCGGCCCGGCGGATAG
>DASSWD010000155.1:0-3532 GCA_035705335.1 Marinobacter sp.
GGTTATTTTGGCCTGCTGGCAGGCGTCCGCGAGGGTATTGAACTCAATGTTCTCGGTCTTTCCCTGGGGATTAATCCACTGGGCCTTGGCATCAAACTCCCCGGTATTGGGGAGTTGGCGCTCAGAAACACCAACCCCATGCCAGACGAAGCCGAGTAGCTCAAACCGGACATATCCGAAAAGCCAGCGGGGGCCTACCCGACCGGCTCCATACCTCCAACCCGGCAGGCTACAAAGAAGCAAACTCCAAATACCGACTGGCGGCCTGCTTTTTTTCATCCTGGCTGTTAAGCATTTCCAAACGCAGTTTGTCGATGATTTTCAAGTAATCATCGATGGGCGATTGGGGTTTGCTCTGTTCTTTGGAGGCCTGAATAAACTCCTCCTGCCGCTCCCGGATTTTATTCAGTTTTTCCAGCGCATTACGAATCGCTTCCAGTCTTGCTGACAGCGCGCCGGCAGGACCAGACGCTTCAGCAGGCTGACCACCGAGTGACATTTCCACGGCCGGCGGCGCTTCAGTGTTCTGCTCCGCCAGATCGATTTCCTCCAGCGTGCGCACTTCGCCGTCTGTGGTCAGGTAGATAGCGGATGCCTTGATCTGGCCCAACGGCACACCCTGTGGATTCGTCAGTGTGAAACGGTCGGGCACGCTGTCCACGTACAAGGCCTGAACGCCCACCTCCGCCAGCGACCGCAACGCCTGGCCACCGTCGGCGGTCTGCACCCAGACGGACAGGGACTGGAATACCTCATCATTGGCGTCGATCCAGCGGTTGCCGTCGTCATCGAAGGCGGCCAGTTCGCTGAAACCGGAACCGCTTTTCGGGCCGAAGAGTTCGGTACCGTTGTCCACTTTGCCGTTGCCATTGCGGTCAAACACCAGGTAGCCGCTGCCTGCACCCAGCGAAGCGAACTGGCCGATCACACCGTTTCCGGTCATGTCGAATTCGAACAGGGTATCGGTCAGGCGCGCGGTAGAGGCTCCAAAGTTGATCACCAGCGGGTCGGTGAGCGGGCGTTCCTGAATCTGCACCAGTTCGGAGTATTCGTAAGTGCGGGACTGGGACTGGCGCATCGACAGGGTGAAGTCGATAGAGTCGCCGTTTTCCAGTGTAATGCTGCCAGTGGAGGCGAAGCTGCGGGATTCGCTTTCGGAATAAAACAGATAACGACCAGCGGTCACCGAGAGGCTGTTGGGCGTTTCCGCCACGGCCTCGCCACCCAAGGCGGCTCGGCTCACGGTCAGCGCCTGCTGGCCCAGCAGGAACAGCTCCGACGACTTCTCCAACAGTTCGGCGCTGGAAAAGCTCGCGTTACGATCATTACCACTTACGTTGCTGGTGCTGGTAAATGCCAGCTGTTCCTGGCTGCTGTATCGGTATGCGGCCTGGCGAAACAGCGATAGTTCGGTGCCCTGCACTGCCTGCCCGGGCGGAACCGCCGAGTTGCCCTGGCGGATACGCAGCTGGCTGCTATCAAGGGCCGATACCTGGCGGGAACTGTCCTGAAACAAGGAAATCTGACTGAATGCAATCATCGGCTGGGCCCTCAACGTTACCGGAGAGAGTAACGGCCGAGAGCGGCAAAACTTGAGTGTTTTTTAGACAATCATGGCCCGGCAATGGCGAGGACTACCCCGCGAAATAACGTACGCCGGCGGCCGCGATCAAACCAAGCGTAATCGCCGGCAGCGGCTTCTGGAGTACCAGCATGGCAGCGCCAGTTGTCACCAGCGCCATCAGCGCACCGAGATCACCGGAGAACGCCTGCGGCACGATGATAGCAATCAACACCGAGCTGGCCATGGTGTTGATGAAGCTCTCGATGCGTGGGTTGATCCGCACAAACGACATCAGGAACACACCGCCAAAGCGGGTCACCAAGGTGACCAGGGTCATGATCGCGACCAACGCGATGACACCCCAGGTCGTGGTCTCAATGATCAAGACTGGCCTCCGATGCCTGCTCTGGCACAGCAGGCTTACGGTCCAGCCAGAACAGGCCGATTAACCCGCCGGCCAGCGCGCCGAGCACCACGTGGGTGTGGGGCGGCAGCCATTTCCAGGCGGCCAGTGACGCGGCACCCGCAACCACCCAGGCCACCAGCACCCGGGGCGTCTTCTTGCCACCCAGCGCCATGGCGAACAGGAAACAGCCCAGCACCATATCCAGCCCCAGCGCCTTGGGATTCTGCAACAGGCCCCCGAAATAGGCGCCCAGCGCGGTGCCCGCCAGCCATGTCATCCACATCACCAGGCCGCCCCCGATGATCACTTCCAGGTTACGCCGGCCACTCTGGTAGTCCTGGGCGGAGACCGCCCAGTTGGCGTCGGTCATCACCAACAACAGGCTGTAGCGTTTGCCGGGGGATACGTCTTTCAACATCGGGTAAAGCGAGGCGCCCATCAGCAGGTGCCGGGAATTGATCGCAAACACCACCGCCATCAGCGGCAGCACGGACACTTCGGCACCCCACATGTCGACCGCCGCGAACTGGGAGGCCCCGGCAAAGACAGCACCGCTCATCAACAGGGATTCCAGGGGCGAAAGTCCATTCTGAATCGCGGCCAGGCCGAAGGCCGCACCGAACGCCATCACAAACAGGGAGATGGGCAACAGGCGGAAGAATTCCCGCCAGATTTTCCGGCGGTCAAACACATAGGGATAGGGATTAGTTAGCATCCAAAGAAATTAAGCGGGATTACGCCAAACGCGTATAGGGGAATACCGCAATTTACGACAGATGGCTAAGGGCCGCGTCCAGCGTTTCCCCGATGGTGGCGTTCAGCCTGAGTGTGGCCAACGCCTCTGCGCGGGTGCGCCCCAGGTTCAGGGTGACAATGGGCTTACCCCATTCATGGGCGTAGCGGCAGAACCGGAAACCGGAATACACCATCAACGAGGAACCAATCACCAGCAGGCCATCACTGGCTTTCAGGGCATTCATAGCCGACTCAACCCGGGGTTTGGGAACATAGTCGCCGAAGAACACCACGTCGGGTTTCAGGATACCGGCACAGGTCGGGCAGTCCGCCAACTGGAACCCGGAAAAATCCACATCCAGATCGGCATCGCCGTCCGGGGCGGTGTCAGCTTTGTAGTGCCTGAAATCCGGATTCAGCTCCGCGCAGCGTTCGTGAACCTCGTCCCGGGCGCAGCGGTAGCCGCAGCTCATGCACACCACCTCATCCGCCCGACCGTGCAGGTCGAGTACCGCCCGGGTGCCGGCTTTCTGGTGCAACCGGTCGACGTTCTGGGTGACCACAAGGCGGCTATGGTTGATCAGTTCAAGATCAGAAATACGGAAGTGCGCGGGGTTCGGTGCTGCGTTGCGCATCACCGGCCAGCCGACCAGGCTGCGGCCCCAGTATCGGCGACGGGTGTATTCACTGGTCATGAAGTCCTGATGCTGCACCGGCTGTTTACGTTTCCAGGCGCCGTCGCCATCGCGGTAATCGGGAATGCCGGAATCGGTGCTGACGCCTGCCCCGGTGAGAATCATCAGGTTCGGGTGCTGGTGAATGAAATC
>DASSWD010000156.1:0-2177 GCA_035705335.1 Marinobacter sp.
GGCAGCTACACGCTGAGCAACGGCGCCCTGGTGTTTGACCTGAACGGCGATCAGCTCAACGCCGACCGCTACCTGCCGCCCGCCGCCGAAGACGTCGAGACCGCTGGCGCCGACACGCAAACGAGTGAAGGCTCTGGCAGCCCGCAAAGCGCCAGCGCGGCGCCGGAAAGCGACCTTCTGCCCCTGGCTACCCTGCGCACCCTGTTGCTGGACGTGGATTTCAGCCTCGGCCAGCTGATCATCAGCAACCTGACCATCAACGAAATCAAGGCCAGTACCACCGCCCGTGATGGCCTGCTGAAGCTGGACGAGTTCAGCGGCAAGCTTTATGAGGGCGGTTTCAACGCCAACGTAACCCTCGATGCCCGCAGCGACAATCCGAGCTGGGCGATTCGGTCTGACGTCGCGAACGTTCAGACCCTACCGCTGCTGACCGACCTGGCGGAAGTGGATATGCTCTCCGGCGGCGCCAACCTGAACCTGGCGGTCAATACCACCGGCAACCGCATTTCGGCACTTCGAGAGAACGCCAGCGGCGAGATCGGCTTTAACCTGGCGGAAGGTGAGTTCCGCAACATGAACCTGACCCGTATGGCCTGCCAGGGCATTGCACTGGTGAACCAGGAGACCCTGAGCGCCACCGATTGGGGTACTACCACACCGTTCAATGACATGCGCGGCACCCTGGTGATCGACGGCAATATCCTGAACAACACCGACCTGGTTGCCGCCCTGGCCGGCATGCGGCTGGAAGGCAATGGCACGGTCTACATGGAGCAAAGCGAACTGGATTACGAACTGGGCCTGCGCATTGTTGGTGAAATTCACCGCGATCAGGCCTGCCGCGTGACTGAGTACGTTGAGAACGTGGTTATCCCGGTCGAGTGCCGTGGCAACTTCTCCGAAGATCCCGCTGGCCTGTGTTCCTTTGACGGCTCCCGTTTCCGCGACACCCTCAAGGACATCGCCGCCAACGCCGCCCGCGCCAAGATCGAGGAAGAAACCGACCGCGCCAAACAGCGTGTCGAAGAGAAAGTTGAGGAAGAACTTCAGGAACGCCTGGGCGAGGAAGGCAAACAGGTGCAGGACGCCATCAAGGGCCTGTTCAACCGATGAGTGACCGGTTCGCCGACCGGCTTCTGGCCTGGTACGACCAGCACGGCAGGCACAACCTGCCGTGGCACCACGACCGCAACGCCTACCGGGTGTGGGTGTCGGAAATCATGCTGCAGCAAACGCAGGTGGCCACCGTCATCCCCTACTTCGAGGCATTCATGGCGCGCTTCCCGACGGTGCAGGCACTGGCAGGCGCGCCGGTGGATGACGTGCTCAGCCACTGGTCCGGTCTGGGCTACTACGCCCGCGCCCGAAATCTGCACAAGGCGGCGATACAGGTGGTTGAGCAATTTAACGGCGAATTTCCGGATGATCCGGAACAGCTCGAAACCCTGACCGGTATCGGCCGCTCCACCGCCGCCGCCATCGTGGCCCAGGCCTCCAACAAGCGCGCAGCGATACTCGATGGCAACGTCAAACGGGTGCTGGCCCGCTACCACGCCGTACCCGGCTGGCCAGGGCAAAGCCGGGTACTGGCGCAGTTGTGGCAGCACGCGGAAGCCCACACCCCCGCACACCGGGCTCGGGACTACACCCAGGCCATCATGGACCTGGGCGCCATGGTATGCACCCGCAGCAAGCCGGATTGCGAGCACTGCCCGATCCGCGAAGGATGCGAAGCCCGGGCCCGTGGCGAGATTCACCTTTACCCCGGTTCCAAACCCAAAAAGGACAAGCCCGAACAAACCACCTGGATGCTGATTCTGGAAAACCCGGAAGGCCAGATCCTGCTGGAACGGCGGCCGCCCAGCGGCATTTGGGGCGGGCTCTGGAGCCTGCCAGAGCTGGACCCCGCCTATGGGGCCGACGAACTGCAGGATGCCTGCGAACAGGCCCTGGGGCTGTCCTGCCACACTCCGCAACTGCTAGATGGATTTCGGCACACCTTCAGCCATTACCACCTGCACATCCAGCCGGCGCGCCTGGCCCTCACAGGTTCTGGCGCCGGCACCAGCAAGGTCGCAGACAGCGACCGCCATCGCTGGCTACACCGGGATGAAGCACTGGGCCTGGGCCTGCCTGCCCCCATCCGTACCCTGTTAACCGAACCGGAACAGGCC
>DASSWD010000157.1:0-10592 GCA_035705335.1 Marinobacter sp.
GTTGATCGGCGGCGATGGCGGCGGTTGCGGTACCGGTTCGCCGAGCTTTGCGCCCAGGCGTTTCAGGATGCGGGCCAGTCCCTGGGTTTCGGCATCGCTCAGGGGCTGGTCCTGCCATGACCGGGCCACCGACCAGGCCTCATCAAACCGCTTCATCCGTTCCATCAGACGCAGGTGTTTGAGGGTGGCTTCACGGTGCCCGCTGGCCGCGAATGCCTGCAACGCCAGCGCCCGGTCGCCGGCCCGTTCGGCGACACGCCCCAGTTCCAGCAGTAACCGGTCGCGGCGGCTGGTCAGCCAGGCGTTGTCCGAGGGTGGTGGCAGATGGGCCCAGACCTCATGTGGTGATTCGCCCTCGTCAAGGCGTTGCCGGCAGTCGTGCATGGCCAGGTACATGTCCACTTCTTCACGGGTCTGGAAGGCCCGGGAATCCGGGGTAAAGGGCACGGTCTCGTAGCGCTGATGGCCCAGTTCCACCAGCACGAAATCGGACCAGCTCTGGCGCAGGTTGCCAAAGAACATCAGCCGTACACGGTCAAACAGGGGCATGTGGTTCAGGCGAACCACGGTAGGCGCGGACTGATCAAACCATCCGTTGACCGGTCGGGGGTCGGGATAAACCGCCTGCAGGTGTTCCAGCATCCGGCTTTTGGGCAGTGTACGGGGTAGACCAAGGTTGGCAAAGGTGTCGGCAAACGCCAGGCGCAACTCAGGCAGGGTAAACAGCCGGAACAATTCCGCCAGGGTCAGCGCCGGGGTGGGGACCAGCCAGCCCGCACGGGCCAGTGCATGGGCCAGATCGGTTTGGTCGCCGGCAATTTCCGGGTAGTGCAGTTTGTCGGGCCGGAACAGCTCTCCGGTGCGCATGATCATCCGGGTCAGCAAGGCCCGGGCCGGTGTGGGCAGGCCGGTGAAGGCCGTCAGTTGCGCCCGTTCTTCAGCGGTCAGCAGGTCTGAGTGATAGCCCAGCACCCAACCGACCACGGTGTCCATGTTCTCTAGGTAATACAGCGGGTTCTCAAGATCGGCGCTGGCCGGTCGTGGCTCCGTCGGTGTCCGTGCGGCCATAATAAAACTGTCGCATTGCTGGGTGTCTCATTCGTCGAAAAATGGTCGCACATAATCGTGGATCTGTCCCCTGGTGGTGAGCCAGAGATCCTTTTGATCCACACAGCGTTTGAGGATGTCTTCGAATGCCCAGGCGGCGGCAGGTCGGCCGTAGCAGTGGCCGTGCACAATGACGTCGAGAATCAGGGTTTCCCGATTGCTGGCCAGCAACTTGTTCAGCGCCATATTGAACATCTGGACGAACTGTTCCGGGGTACGCCCAAACCGCATGGCATGGGGCAGGTCGTTGAAATCAATGGTCACCGGGATGGCCAGGATCTCGCTGTCGTCAAAGCGCTGCAGGTAGGGCAGGTCCCGGTCCAGCACATCGCCGTGCCACTGATAGCCATGCTGGGCGAGGCGGTGCTGAACGGCGATATCGGAGGTAATCCGGGAGCTGATCCAGCCCTTCGGGCCGGCACCCACGGCCTGTTCAATCAACTGGGTGGAGCGGGCAATGTTATCGCCCGCCTCACGCTCGCTGAGGTAGGGGAACAGCATACCCTGGCCATAGCCATGGCCGATCAATTCATGGGCGGCATCTACAGCGGCATATTTACACCCACTGAAGCCGCCATGGTCGGTGTACTCTATAGCGCCATCGTTGGGGTATTTCTGTACCGGGATCTGGACTGGAAAATTGGCCTGGACCCGATCCAGCTCGGCGCCAGGGTGGTGATCAACTTTGCCGTGGGCATGGTCACGCCTCCGGTTGGCTACTCCATCTTTGTCGCCTCCAGCATCAGCGGCCTGAAGGTGGAGACCGTGGCCCGTCACATCTGGCCCTTCATGCTGGTGCTGCTGGCGGTGGTGGCCCTGGTGGCGTATGTGCCCGCCGTCACTCTCTGGTTGCCGGAAACCTTCGGCTAAACGTTCCCGGGGTGTTTGCCCGGTGCTCGCCGTTTGAGTACCGGGCCCTTTGACTTCCCCAGTTCTCTCTCCAAGTCTCTTCCCATTCTTCTCACTATTCCTTTCACCCGCCTGTGGCGGACTGCCAGCAGGTCTGCAAGACTTGTCAGGTAACAACCATCAACCACAAGAACGATGCGCGGGTGTGCACGGCTATGGTGAATTTCAAAGATTTTGATCTGAATCTGCTGGTAATTTTCTCGAACATTATGGAGCAGCAGAAGTTTGACCCGGCGGAATCCCGGCGGGTGTTCAGCATGCAGGTGGCAGACTACGTGTCCTGCTTTTTTCTGCCCAGTTTCGCCCGCCGTATTCGCAAAGAAGCGCCCCACATCACCATCGACATCCTGCCATTCTCCATTTCCACAGAGATTTCGGGGTGGGACCGGGTGGATGCGCAGATCCGCCTCACCCCGGGGCGGCTGAAACCCAAAGCCGTGCGCAGCAAACGCCTGATGGCGGACGACGTCGTGGTGTTGATGCGCCCCGACCACCCGAGCGCATCAGAACCGATGACCCCGGAACTCTATGCACGACTGCCCCACGTCAAACTGTCCCAGGCATCTACCGGCACCACCGTGATTGACGACGCCCTGGCCGAGCGCGGCTTGCAGCGGCACTCGGCGCTGATTGTCTCCAGTTGGGACATCATTCCGGACATGCTGCTGAAATCCGATCTGATCGCCATCGCGCCGTCCCAACTGATGGCCCTCGACCCCCGGCTGAAGGCTCTGAAGGCCTCACCGCTACCGCTTGAAGAAGTGGTGTTCTCGTTCGACCTGTGCTGGGACCAGAACTCGGAAAAAGAATCCGGGCACCAATGGCTCTGCCAGACGATTGTCGACGTATTCCAGTCTGAAATTCAGCAAATCAAGGCATAGACCTGCTAATGACCGCACCCATTCTGATCACCGGCGCCGGCCAGCGCATCGGCCTGGCGTTTGCCCAACACTGTCTGGAACAGGGCCAGCCTGTCATCGTCACCTACCGGACCTACCGACCGGCGGTGGCCGCCCTGGAAAAAGCCGGTGCCCAGTGCCTGCCCGCCGATTTCGCCACCCACGAGGGCGTTGACGCTTTTATAACCGCGCTTCGGGAGAGAACCGACCGCCTTCGGGCGATGATTCACAATGCGTCGGACTGGTTGCCGGAAAGCCCGGACACCGAACCGGCAGAGGTGATGAGTGCCATGATGCAGGTGCACGTGATGGCGCCCTATCGCATCAACCTGGCCTGCCGGGACCTGCTGGAACAGGGCGATGGCCTCGCAGACATCATTCACATGACCGATTACGTGGTGGAAAAGGGCAGCGCCAAACACATCGCCTACGCCGCCAGTAAAGCGGCCCTGGCCAACCTGACGTTGTCCTTCGCCAAACTGCTGGCGCCGAAGGTGAAAGTGAACAGTGTTGCGCCCTCGCTGATACTGTTCAACGAGAACGACGGTGAGGAATACCGGAAGAAAACCCTGAAGAAGTCCGCCATGGCCATGGAGCCCGGGGTGGCGGTGGCGGTGCAGACTCTTCAGTTTCTGCTCGACAACCCCTACATCACCGGTCGCAGCATTCCCCTGGATGGCGGCCGCCACCTGCTCTGACCGCCAGTAAAACAGCCAGCAGATCAGGCAATCAGATGATTGTCCCAGCGAACATCAGGCGTCAGCAGCTTTGATGGGGTGCCTCCCGGCTGCAAGGCAAGCACTTGCCCCTGGCCGGTACTGATCAGAAAGCCACCACCCGGTGCTGCGGTTACGCCAGAGCCATCCACCACCGCAGTGGTGCCAACGTGCCGGCCTGAGCGACCGTCGACCACGACCACCACGCCGCCTCTGGGCGCGGTCATGGCCACCAACCCGGTAGCCGGGCAGGCGGCCACACTGGCAATGTAGTTGTCGACCTGACCGTCGATGCCCACCGGCAAGCGGAATTCTTCGAATCTCTGCGAGCCCAGCCGGGCTATCAGTGGCGGACGGTGATGGGCTGGCCCCTGATACTGATAACCCGCCCACACAGCGCCCTCGGGCGTCACTGCAATATGGCGGCAACTGAGCTGATGATGGGACGGGCGATGGCGGGCAAGTACCTGCCCGGTGCGGCGATCAAGGATCATCAGCGCCGGGTCCATGGTGTCCAGATTCCGTTTCAGGCGTGGGTAGTCCGGGTGCGTGTCAATGCCGCCCAGCGCCACCGCCAGCGTGTCGTCCACCGGATTGAGCACAATCTGGTGTGGCCCGATACCCGCAAGATCAAACGTATCAGCGCGCTGCCAACCGCGATCGCTGTGGTGATAGACCGCCACCAGACCACGGCCGTTGGCGTAATCGTTCACGGTGGCATACAACCGGTCGCCAGCCGGGCTGAACACGCCATGGCCATAGAAATGTTCCTGTTCAGCCAAGGGTAATTCACCCCTGAGCCGGCCGGTCGCCAGCTCCATGACGTGGGCCCGCCAACCAGGCCGGCGCTCAAACAGCACCAGCAAGCGGCCATCCGGGCTGACGGCGCCGCCATGGCAACGTGCCGGCAGTCGCCGACGCCACAGCATGCGGCCACCGGTATCGAATGCCGCCACACCGTCGTCGCCGTTGGCAAAGCGTACGGCGCTGGCAATGACCTGGTGTTCAGCTCGCCCCGGTGCTGCAGGCCAGGTACTGCAGCCCGCCAACGGCAAGCCAATCATTCCTGCCGCCATTGCTTTCAGCAGCCTGCGCCGGTCCTGCCTCACTGGCATACCCCCCTTCAATCACCATCACTCGAGTTGAATCCGCGCACCACGCCAAGGGCGGCGGCCGCCTTCCGGTTCACCGCCTGCTGGAGCTGGCTGAGGTCGATATACAGCCCCTGCAGCTCCGCAAAACCCTCACCTTCCAGCGCCGGCCCCATGGCGTCTGGCAGGGTCTCCAGGCGCGCCAGTGTGTCGGCGAAGCCGGCACCAATGTCCTTCGCCAATGCCGGCTTGCCCGCCCGGTCCAGTTGCTGGCTCAGGCCCGGCAGAAATTGGCTTTGCAGGCCTGCTACGGACGCGCGAATGGCGGCCAGGGAATGGCCACTGCGCCAGGCGTCCGCCGCATAAACCGATCGCTTGCCATTACCACGCAACCCCATCGGACCCGCAACGCGGCGTTCCACCAGAATGTCCAGGGCCGCCATGGCAGCCCGAATGGTGGTGTCGGTGTAGGCGGCCTCACTCAGGTAGTGCGGCGCAAAAGCTTGCCAGTCGCCGCTGAGTTCAGCGGCGTTGCTGGCCGTGAATCGGGTGACCGCACGCAGTACCTGGCATGCCGGCCTGGCCGGCAAGGCCTGGGCGCTGCCATTGAATCCTTGATCGAACAGCAGGTATTCGGCCATCGGAAAACCCTGGACCGCGACACCGCCGCGGGCCACTGCTTCATCCAGATCGGCACCGGCGCTCTGCAGCAGCACCCGGGCCTTGCGACCCACCAGATTCTTCGGGTCTGGCCAGAACTGGAATTGCCAGGCCCGGTTGTTCCGCTCCACCGGTCCGAAATCCACCCAGCGCACCGCCTGCCAGGCCTCGAACGCCGAGCGCCAGTGATCTTCTACCTGCTCACGCCCGGCGGTATCGGGCGCGAGACAGTACTGATCGGTGCTCTCCGCCAGGGCCAGGGTGGCATCAGCCAGGCGTTGGTAACCCGCCTGAATACTCTGTTGCCACAGGGACTTTGCCGGCGCTTCCGCCAGCAGCGGTTGTGGCAGCCAGACAGCCAGCAACAAACAGAGGGGGCGAAGGGCCTGCTTCAGGACACTACCGGTCATCGACATCAAACTTCTCTCACTGGGTTGGACAACTTAAAGTGACTCAAGAAAGCGAATCAGCGCCTGTCGATCGACGGCTGGCAGGGCCTTGAACCGTTCCCTGGCCGGCCTGGCTTCGCCGCCGTGCCAGAGTATCGCCTCTTCCAGAGTGCGAGCACGGCCATCATGCAGAAAGCCTGCATTCGGGTTGACCTTCTGCGCCAGGCCGATGCCCCAGAGCGGCGGAGTGCGCCACTCGCGGCCATCGGCCAGGAACTCGCCCCGGTGGTCGGCCAGGGCCTCACCCATGTCATGCAGGAGCAGATCCGTGTAGGGCCAGATGATCTGATTGCTGAGGTCTGGCCGGTTTTCCACATCACCGGTGGTGTGTCTCGGCGTGTGGCAACTGGCGCAGCCAAGCCTGTTGAATTGTTCTGCGCCGCTGCGGACATCAGGGTTGGCCATGTCCCGGCGCGCCGGTACCGCAAGACTGCTGGCATAGAACGTCACGAAATCCGCGATCTTGTCTGAGACCTCAGGATCACCACCGCTGGCAAACTGGTCACAGCCCTGCTTGGGCGTGCAATCCGTGTGCGGCCGAACGGTGCTGGTCAGGCCCATGTCGCCAGCGAACGCGCTCATACTCTGCTGCCGTACACTCGGCTCCGAGGCTTTCCAGCCAAAGCGCCCGAATACTGTGGATTCCGTGGCCACATCCCACACCCGGTTTGGCCGACCGGAAATGCCATCGCCATCCCTGTCGGCAGGATCCGCTCGCGCCACCAGATCCGCCTCGGGAATGGCTTCAAGCAGGCCAAGGCCGATCATCGCCGGTGCCACCCTGGGCGAGATTAACAGCGTGGCTGGCAGTGGCCCGTAATTGGGATCGGCAATCCGATACTGCGGCACCCGCAGCGATACCTGCTGCCCATCGGGATAGGTTTCGGTGCGCTCGCTCCAGGTCAGCTCCAGCGTCGCCTCCGGTTTCGAGCCGGACACCGCCGCCGTTTGCAACTGGCTGCCGTAGACCGGCGCCGGCTTGAAGCCGTGAATGCGCAGCAGATCGGCGTCTGTTTCCGGGTCTGCCGGTACCGACAACCGCAAGAACAGGGAGACCGAAGGCACCTCAGCGCTCGGTGGATGACCGCGGCCATCCTTCAGGTGACAGCCCTGGCAGGAGTTGGTGTTGAACAGTGGCCCCAGACCATCCCGGGCATCGGTGCTGGCCGGTGCCTCTACCCAGGGATTACGGAAGAAGCTGTTGCCGACACTGAAATCCAGTCGCCTGGTGATGGCCAGGTTGCCCTGGGGCAGCGAATAGGCATTGTGGTCGAATTGCACAACCGTACCCTCGCCGCCGGTCATCGGTGTGTCCTGTACCGGCGGGGTTTCGGCCGCCCCCGCAGCGCTGGCCAGAGCCAGGGCGAGGGTGGCAATCTGCGGTTTTTTTAGCATCATGCTGCTCAGAACGCGTGGCCGGCATCATCAGGCTGCAGTGAGGCGATCCCCAGCTCCATGGCTGCCTGTTCGATGGATGCGGTCTGGGTGACCAGCGCCAGGATCGCGTTGTTTACCATCTCGCTGCCGCGCTCGCTGGTGGGTGCAATCATCATGTCGAACGCCAGCGGATCGGTTTCAGACTCAGCGGCTGACTTGATCTCGCCCAGCGCTGCCATGGATGCCGCCAGCTCAGCACGCAGTTGCTGATCCAGCGCCGGATCAACGTCTGCCACCAGATCAGACAGCGACGGGCCGCGAACCTCGGTGCCATCAACCCGGTTGTAGGCACCGGTGTATACGTTGGCGATGCCCAGGCCATTGTAATAGTGGCTGTTGTGGGTGTTGTCGCTGAAACAGTCGTGCTCATCTTCATAAGAGTTGGCTTCCAGCGCCACCTTCATGCGCTCACCAGCCAGCTCACCCAACGACAGGGACCCCATGCCGAACAGCATCTTCTGGATCACGGCATCCGGGTTGTCCGCCAACAGCTCGGCCCGGTAGTTGTCGCTCTGGCCCGGCGCCCACTGGGCGACCATCCACTCCAGATCGTCCACCAGCAAATCCGTCACCGCGTCCAGATAGGCGGCACGACGGTCGCAGTTGCCATTGGTGCAGTCCGGGCCCTGTGCGTAATCGGTCACCGGGCGGTCACCGGCGCCGGGGCCAAACCCATTCAGATCCTGACCCCACAGCAGGAACTCGACCGCGTGATAGCCGGTGGCCACGTTGGCTTCCGAGCCGCCAATCTCGTTCAGATCCGCCAGCAGTGCTGGTGTCAGTGTGGTCACATCGACGCTCTGGCCGCCCACATTGATGGTGTCGCTGGCGATGATGTTGGCGGTCGCGCCCTGGTTGCCCAGGGCGTACTGATAACCGTCAGTGGATACGTAATCAATCAGGCCTTCGTCCAGCGGCCAGGCGTTCAACTGGCCTTCCCAGTCGTCGACAATGGCGTTACCGAACCGGAAAACCTCGGACTGCTGATAGGGCACCCGAGCCGCCAGCCAGGCCTGCTTTGCAGCCTCGAGGTGGGCTTCGGTGGGCTCGGCAATCAGTTGATCAACAGCCGCGTCCAGTGCGCGGGCGGTGATCAGGGCATCGCTGAAGGTGGCGTGTGCCACCACGGTGTAGTGTTCAACCACCGCTGACTTGGTGACCGGTTGGGGCGCAGCCTCGGAACCGGTCTCGGTGGTGGCGCAACCTGCCAGCGCCAACAGGGGCAGTGCTGCGGTCAGCGCGACGGAGCGTTTTTTTTTGGTCATGTCGAAACCCTTGCGATTGCAAATGAAAGTTATTGTCACTCTCATTATATGTGGCACGTTCCTTATTACAATGGTCTACGAATGGCCTGGATCAACTTTCCCGGGCACTCACCGAAACTGCGCCCGCAGACCAGCTAAGGTATATTGACGGTCGGTCTGGCCGGAACCCCATCCGACCGGCCACAACGCTACGGATACCAAGGACTTACATGGTCGACACCAACGCCATCGAACCCGGCTTCCACGCCATCCACGCCAACCACCTGGAGGACCTGCGCCGGGCCGTTGTCTACATCTGCCGGCACAACCCCATGCCGCCGCTGCAGAGTGAGACCTTTCTGGTGCAGAGTAACGGCATCGCCCAATGGCTCAAGCTGGCGCTGGCTGAGAAGCGCATCGAGGTTGGTGTGGGGGGAGGCCAGGACGGAGGGTTAGGCATTGCCGCCGGCATGGATTTCCTGTTTCCTGCCCGGTTTATCTGGCAGGCCTACCGGGCAGTGCTGCCCGATGGCGAAGTACCGGAGCAGTCCCCGTTCGATAAACGCCGGCTGGTCTGGCGGCTGTACCGCCTGCTGCCAGTGCTGGTGGGTCAGGATGAAGCCTTTGCGCCGCTGGCCCGGTTTCTGGACGGCAGCGATTCCGACCTGCGAAATTTCCAGCTGGCTGAAAAAGTGGCCGACCTGTTCGACCAGTACCAGGTATTCCGCGCCGACTGGCTGGCGGCCTGGGAGCAGGGCAAGGATGTGGTGATCACCGCCCGGGGCGAAGAAAAAACCCTGGACCCGGAAACCCGCTGGCAACCTCTGCTCTGGCGCGCCCTGGTACAGGATGTGGGGGCCGAAGCCCACACCAGCCGCTCGCAGATTCATACCCGCTTTATGGAACAGGGCCAGCGTACCAGCCAGCCCGCCAATCCGGGCCGCCTGCCCCGGCGCATTGTGGTGTTCGGGGTGTCGTCCCTGCCCCGGCAGGCGCTGGAAGCTCTGTACGTTCTGAGCCGATTCAGCCAGGTGGTGCTGTGCGTGCACAACCCCTGCCAGTTCTATTGGGCCGACATTATCAGCGACCGGGAACTGCTGAAGGCCGAGCGCAAACGGGGCACCGCGCACCCGGTACTGTCGCAGATCGACGACCCGGACCAGTTGCACCAGCACGCCAACCCGCTGCTGGCGGCCTGGGGCAAGCAGGGCCGGGACTACATCCGGCTGCTGGACGAGTTCGACAACCCGGACGAATACCGGGCCGGCTTCCAGACCCCGGGCCAGAAGATCGACATCTTCACCGACCACGGCGATGCGGATCATCCGTGCCTGCTACACCAGTTGCAGAACGACATCCACAACCTGACACCCCTGCAGGAGATCCGCGCCCAGCACCGCACCGTGGATCTGGCCCAGGACCGTTCCGTGGTGTTCCACAACGCCCACGGCCCCCAGCGGGAGGTGGAGATCCTGCACGACCAGTTACTGGCTGCATTCAACGCCGACCCGGCGCTGCGGCCCCGGGATGTCATCGTGATGGTGCCGGACATCAACGTCTACGCACCCCACATCCAGGCGGTATTCGGCCGCTATCCGCCGGGCCGCAAGCGCCACATCCCGTTCACCATCTCCGATCAGGGCCAGCGCCACCATGAGCCGGTGCTGATTGCCCTGGAAACCCTGATGTCGCTGCCCCGCAGCCGCTTTGGCATGAGCGAGATCATCAGCCTGCTGGAAGTACCCGGTATCCGCGACCGTTTTGACATCCGCGAGGACGAAATTCCCCTGGCCCGACGCTGGGTAGAGGGTGCCAATATCCGCTGGGGCCTGCACGGCCAGCACCGGGAAAGCCTCGACCTGCCGGCGGACCTGAACCGCAACACCTGGCAGGCCGGCCTGCGGTCCATGCTGCTGGGCTATGGCATGGGCGATGACGAACCCTGGGGCGGGGTGGAACCCTACGGCGAAATCGGCGGTCTGCAGGCCAGCCTGGCCGGCCAGCTTGGCGAGTTCGTGCACCAGTTGGAAACCCTGTGGCAGGCGCTGCAAACCACCCGTACCCCGGGGCAATGGGAAGC
>DASSWD010000158.1:0-4833 GCA_035705335.1 Marinobacter sp.
GCCTACGACCGCGCCAAGCTGATGAGCGCCGAGTACGACAACACCGAGCTGGGCCAGATGGCTGACGAGTGGTGCCGCAACTTCCAGCGTGATGCGTCCCGTGAAGCCGGTGTGTTCCACCACCTGATCACACTGCCGACGTACCACACTGCGGCTCTGTCTACCGACAACCTGGCCAAGGGCTACTTCGGCGACCAGGGCATGCTGGCCTACGTTGAAGGTGTTCAGCGCAAGGAAATCCGTCAGGGTATCGCCACTGTGAAGCACCAGGACATGGCCGGTTCCAACATCGGCGATGACCACAAAGAGTTCTTCGCTGGTGAAGCGGCTCTGAAAGCCGGTGGTAAAGACAACACCATGAACCAGTTCGGTTAATCGACCGGTTCCGGGTGTCGGGCAGGCTCGGCCTGCCCACTCTCAAAAACCCCGCATGGCCTCGGCCACGCGGGGTTTTTGTTTTTTGACACCGGGCCATTGGCGCAGCCTGCTGATTTCCCGCTCTTTTCTGCAACCCCGAGGGGCACCCGCGTAATGACCTGTTTCAACCCTGAAACAGTTCATTTGCGTCTGGTTCATTGTGCGGCATGCCCGAAAATTTATTTACGTCGGTTTTTCAATGCGTTGTGACGATGTCTGCGGAGCTGGCACGGCTTTCGCTGATGTGTACTGGCGGATCTGGACCTTGGCTTACCCGCTGTCAGGCGGGGTGGGCGGATCCCTTAAAGCCAATACCATCAAAAGGACATGACACCATGAACACAAAAAAAACACTGCTTCCTGCTGCCATTGCCTTGGGCATTTCCGGATTTGCGTTCGCCGATCAGGGTGGCGACGGCAGTCCGAACACCAATGCGGATGACGGCTCAGCCGCGACCACCAACTACTCCGGTAACGCGGACTCCGGCAACGACAATTCCACCGACAGCTCCGATAACTCGAACAACTCGGACAACAGCACCAGTGTCGCCGATTCCTTCAAGATCGCCGACAGTGGCAATGATATGTCTGACAACTCGAACAATTCGGACAATTCGGACAATTCCGACAGCAGCACCAACGTGACCGACGCGTTCAAGATTGCCGACAGTGGCAACGACATGTCGGACAACTCGGACAATTCGGACAACTCCGATAACTCAGACAATTCCGACAATTCGGATAACAGCACCAGCGTGAATGATTCCTTCAAGATCGCTGACAGTGGCAACAGTGACAGTTCCGATAACTCCGCGAATGCCACTGGTTCCTACGACACCGACAACAGTGACAGTTCCGACAACAGCGCCAACACGCTGAACCTGTCGCTGGAAGTGTTCATGAACGATGCCGAGCTCAGTGGCTCGGTCTCTGGTACCAACGTCACCTACGGCAGCGCCAATGGTGAGGGCTCTTACGTTGACACCCGGGCCAGCAATGAAATCTCCGGAGGTTCGGCCAACTTCACCGGTGTTGGGGCGATTGCCCAGAACGCCGGTGTTGGCAGTGTCACCCAGGCCAACGTGAGCGTGATGTCCAACCTGAACGCGGGCGCCAACTGAGGTCAGACCGGGCTGCCTGATCCGGGCAGCCCGGTTTGCCCGGGAGACATATCATGGCCAGATTCATCAACAGGATGCTGATGGCTGGGCTGGTGTCTGTCGCCGCTCTCTGCTCACACGTCTGGGCCAGCGACTGGCCCGATGTGGCACCGATGACGGCTGATCAGTTACAGGCGGCCAGCGGGCGCCAGGGATTGCCGATCCAGTGGCAGCTCAACGAGGCGCAACAAAGCGCTCAGGTTGCAGGCAACGTATTGTCGGGGCCGGTCACCACCGGGGACAACACGATCAGCGATCAGGCGTTCGGGAACATGAGTGGCATCGCCACGGTGATCCAGAACACCGGCAATCAGGTGGTCATTCAGGATAGTACCCAGATCAACATTCTCATCAACCAATAGCCAGGGAGGTGGACCATGGTTGCCAGAGCGCGGTTACTGACCGGTGCGATGGGGTGTCTGCTCTGGTCCGCCGCTTTTGCCGGGACGGTGATCGTGCCCGGGCCGGGTGGTGATACACCGGTATCGGTCAGCAGTTACCAGCAGCAACGGTTCAACACCATCTACCGGCAGGAATACGATTTCAGCTGCGGCTCGGCCGCCCTGGCGTCATTGCTGTCGTTTCACTACGACCGACCCATGACCGAACAGGAAGCGTTCGAAGGCATGTGGACACTGTCGGATCAGGACAAGGTGCGCCAGTACGGGTTCTCGATGCTGGACATGAAACGCTACCTGGAATCCGAAGGGTATCAGGCGGATGGCTTTCGGCTACCCCTTGACGGCCTGCGGGATCAGGTGCGGGTGCCAGTGATTGCCCTGGTGACCCTTGGCGGCTATCGGCACTTTGTAGTGGTTAAGGGCATCAGCGACAGGGAAGTGCTGGTGGGTGACCCGGCGCGGGGGCTGAAGGCCTACAGCTGGGCGGAATTCGAACAACATTGGGATGGCTCGGCGTTCGTGATTCGCAGCCATCTGGAGCAGGGGCGCGCAGCCTTCCTCGACCGGGATGACTGGCCGGGACTCGCACGGGCCCCGCTGTTCAAAGGATTGGGGGCGCCGGCACTGGGTCATACCCTGCCGCATTGGCCCAGTTCACAGGAGTGGTGATGCCATGAACAAACGCACGTGGTTGATAGGCCTGGCTCCGATGGTGCTGATTGCCAGTACCGCGCACGCCGAGTGGCAACTGCCGGTGCCGGCCCTGAATGACGTCGAGCTGGACCAGCTCCGGGGCGGGTTTGTCATGGATAATCTTGAAATTTCCATCGGCCTGGAACAGATCCTACGGCGGCGGACACGTTCTGGTGGGTCAGCGCCAGGCTGGTGGCTATGGCTTCCTGGTCAGCCCGGGCGCGGAAGGCCCCCAGGCTGAAGTGTTCGGTCACTTTCGGTGTCTCGACCGGCGGCAAGCCAAGGTCTTCGGGCTGGATCTGTGGGTGCCTGGTGAGCACAACCGCTTGTCGCAGGCGATTGTGCAGTTCCCGCAGGTTGCCGGGCCAGGGATGGGCGGCCATGGCCAGAAGGGTGCTCGCAGTCAACCGGTGATGACGACTGCCGGCCGCTGCCAGCGTGCGCTGGGCCAGGCCAGGCAGATCCTCAAGTCGCTCGGTCAGGCAGGGTAGGGTGACTGCGAGATTGCCAAGGCGGTAGAACACATCGCCGCGGAAAGTACCGTCGGCCACTTTCCGATCCAGAGGCGTCTGGCAGGTGGCGATCACCCGGACATCCACCCTCACGGGCTGACTTGCACCCACAGGTTCAATCGTGCCCTCTTCGAGAAAGCGCAGAATGGCGGATTGCTGTGTCAGGCCCAGTTCATCGGCTCCGGAAAACACCAGAGTACCGCCGTCTGCGGCTTCGATACGGCCCTTTCGGGCCTTCAGGGCATGGGTAAAAGCGCCTTTTTCGTGGCCGAACAGTTCACTCTGGGTCAGGGATTCGGGCAGGGCTGCGCAGTTGATGAACACCAGGGGGCCGTGGCGGCGTGATGAGTGTTCGTGGATAAACCGTGCAGCCGCCTCTTTGCCGGTGCCGTTGGCGCCGTAGACCAGCACCGGCTCGTCGGTGCTGGCAAGTCGCCGCAACAGGCTGCGGGTTCGGCAGATCGCCGGGGAATTGCCCTCGAGTACATGATGATTGTAATCGGCGGGCTCGCCAACTTTACAGGCAGGGCGAAGGTGGTGCATGCCCCACAGGTGGCCCAGACTGTGGTTCAGCCGCTGCGAATCAACCGGGAGTGTATGGTAGTCTTGACAGTAGGATCGGATCAGTTCGCAGACTCCGGAGTGGTCCAGTTGGCTGCGATCGACAATCGCCAGCCAGATCGGAACCGGTAGCCGTTCCAGCCAGCTGGTTACGTTGTCCAGTTGCCCGGTGTCCAGTCCGGCCAATGTGCAGACCCCCACCGGTTTACACACCCTCGTGATGGCCGGCGCTTCTGGCGGCTGGCGCAGATCAATCAGCGTCCGGTGCCAGCCGGGCAGAGTCAGAGCGGGCGTTTTTCGGCCACCAGATGTCGCCGACAGCCAGACAAGCGGTCGCTCTTGTTCCATAGCTTTGCTCCGGCAAAGAGAACGAACAGCTGACAACGCGTGATATTCTGAACATGAAGGGACTGCTGCGGGAACCGTTGGTATTAACCCCGACCCTGTGACCTGCCTGCGGTCATTGTTTCAGGCCATTTGCCAAGCAGGTTCTGAACCATATCTATGAAAAGCCAAAAATACAGAGACTTATCATTACAAACGGGCGGGCGGTTTGCGTGGTTTGTAAAAGATACTGACAGTCAGGGTAAGGAAGCGGTGCTCGCAGGGAATGCAGGCAGGGAATGGAAGAACAGCCGAATCACTCCACCCTCCAAACCCGAAGGCTCGAGGCAGAAAATTGAACCGGAGTCCAAACATGGTTGCCGAAAACACGAAATCACAGCTTCTGGACGACCTTGAACAGGCTCGTTCCCGCACGCAACACCTGATTGAATCGCTGCCGGAAGACAAACTCGAGGTCCCGTATCACCCTGGCGTGAACCCTCCGCTCTGGGAGATGGGCCACTCCGCGTTTTTCTACGAAGTGTTCGTGTTCAATCTGCTGGACGGCACCCCAAGCTACGACCCGTCCATGGACGACCTCTGGGACTCCTTCCACGTTGAACACCGGGACCGCTGGCGGCGTGATCTGTTCCCCGGACGTGAGAAAACACTGGCCTACTTCAATACCATCTACGACCGGGTCGCCGACCGGATTCGCAGCCGCGAACTCACGGACAAAGAGCTCTACCTCTACCGCTATGCGGT
>DASSWD010000159.1:0-3238 GCA_035705335.1 Marinobacter sp.
GGCGTTACGCGACTGGTACCTGGAGCAACTTGCCGGGCCAACCATGGTGCCCCGTCTGTGGCGACGATTGCTGCAAGCCCGTGAAATGTTGCTGGGCTCGAATATCCGTCTGGTTTTCAGTGTGGCGCATCAGCACGTTAATCAGGGGCTGGAACTGACCGACCTGGTGCAGGAAGGACAGCTGGGTCTGATGCGTGCCCTGGAAAAATTCGATGTGCAGCAGGGCACTCGCTTTTCGACCTACAGCCATTACTGGATTCAGCAGTTCATTCGCCTCGGTTTGAAAAACCAGGCCGCGCTGATCCGTAAACCCACCAATGTGGTGGACGATGTTAAACGCTTTCAGCGGCAACTGGTCATGGTCCAGCAGACGGCAGGCAAGCCGGTATCTGTTGCTACCATCAGTGAGCAGTTGAATATGGATGAGTCTCAGGTCCGGCATTTTATGGAGTTGGGCCTGAGTCCGTTGTCGCTCGATGCCCCGATGTCGGACGACGGTTCGGAAAGCTGGGCCAGCCATCTGGAAGCCACCGATCTGACCACCTATGAAGCAACCGAGCAGAGTGAAGTGATCGATCGCATCCGGCAATCGCTGGGTGTGCTCGGCCATCGCGAGAAAGTCATCGTGGCACTGCGTTACGGTATCCAGCATGGACGGGAATACGGCTACCGGGAAATTGCCGATCAGCTCGGGGTCAGCCGTGAACGGGTTCGCCAGTTGGAAAAGGAAGCACTGAACAAGTTGCGCATGCACTGGGACATGCCGGATTCAGTGGCAGCGCCCTAAGTCCGGCAGGTGTCCGGGGACGTCTCGTCGCTTAAAGGGAAGGCAGGCGGGCGATGAGATTCTCTCCCTGTTGCCACAGAGCGTCACGCTTTGCGTCGCTTTTCTTGTCGAGGTTGCGATACATCAGCCCCATGCGACCGTTGCCGCGAAAACGCTCTTGATGCCGCATCAGAAAATGCCAGTAGAGTCCGTTAAAGGGGCAGGCGCGATTACCCGCCGTTTCCTTCACGTTGTACCAACACGAGGAGCAATAGTTTGACTGGCGGTGAATGTATTGGCCGGATGCCGCGTAGGGTTTACTGGTCATCTGACCGCCATCGGCGTGCAGTGCCATACTCAGGGTGTTCGGGCGTTCGACCCACTGATAGGCATCAACATAAACACTCAGATACCATTCACTCACGGCTTCAGGGTCCAGTCCGGCAATGAGGGCAAAATTACCCGTCACCATAAGACGCTGAATATGGTGAGCATAGCCGAAAGCGCGGGTTTGTTTGACCGCCTGGTGCACGCAATTCATGCGGGTGTCGGCCGTCCAGAAATAGGAGGGTAATGGGGCATGATGATTGAGACTGTTTTGCGGCTCGTAAAGTCGCAAATACCAGTACATCCCGCGTACGAACTCTCTCCAGCCAATGATTTGCCGAATAAAGCCTTCGGCTGCGTTTAGAGGGATCTGCTCCCGGTAATAGGCATCGGCGACGGCTTCGCAGATTTCCAGCGTGCTCAGCAGCCCCATATTCAGGGCCGACGAAAGACGGCTGTGAAACAGCCAGGGCTCATCGTTGGCCATGGCGTCCTGAAAGTCGCCGAAGTTTGCCATATGGCGAACCGCATGGGTTAGCGAGGCGTCTGCCTGGTCGCGAGTGACCGGCCACAGACCGGTTTGAACGTCGCCCCAGCCGTCCGGGAACAGGGCATCAATCATTGCTGCAACGGCCTCGTCGATGCTATCCGGCTCAAACTTAAGCGGCTCGGGGGGTGGCGGATCGCCACGCCAGGCACGGCGGTTATCGGCATCGAAATTCCACTGACCGCCCTCGGGCTGGTTCTCTTCGGTCATCAGAAAACCGGTGCGCTGACGCATCCAGCGATAGAAATACTCCATCCGTAACGTTTTACGGCCGTCAGCCCAGGCGGCAAATTCTTTCAGGGAGATCAGAAAACGACGGTCTTCGAGTACCTCCACCGGACAGCCGAACTGCGATTCCCATTTGGCGACATCAGCCATCAGGCGGTATTCGCCGGGTTCGGTTAGAACAATACGGTCTATTTGGTTGTCAGCGAGTGTGTCACTTACGGCACTCTGCAGGCTGCCATAGGCCGGTTCGTCGTCCAGTCGGTGGTAGCGAACGCGCCAGCCCGCGTCGGTCAGGGTCTGCGCAAAATGTCGCATGGCACTGAAGCAATTGAAGAGTTTTTGCCGGTGGTGAGGCACATACCGGGCTTCGGACCAGACCTCGGCCATTAGAATGAGATCCCGCTCGCGGCTTAGGCGACGCAAGGTTGGCAATGTTTGGGAAAGTTGGTCGCCGAGTAGTAAACCGAGTTGCATGCGAGCCTCTGCGCTTGGTCCGGGGACGTCGGACTATCCCGAGAATTTACGCAGCTGAGTGGGGACTGGATGGCTTGAGAGGGTGTGTTGCCAGCGTTGCAGCCATTGCTGGCTGTCACTGAGCAGGTCGCCGGTGTGAACAAAACCGGTTTGTGCCAGTACCGCTTGAGAGGCCAGATTACCCGGGGCGGTCACGGCGACCACCCGGGTGAGGCGCTCTTGGCTGGCGACTGCACACAGCCACCGTACCAGAGCAGTGGCGTGGCCCTGCCGACGCCACTCGGTGTGCGTGCGGTAGCCAAGTTCTACGGTTCCCTTAACGGGCTTACCCTTGAACCCGCCGGCGGCCACGGCAAGGTCACCCCGGTAAACGCAGGCTGGACGGTACCAGTGAGCGTTCGCCGGGTCGGTCTGAATCAGGTGTTGCAGTTCAAGCAGCAGCGCCGGATGCCCGAACAGCGCCTGGCACTGCGCGGGACGGGCCAGCAGTGCAAGGATGTCGGTGTCTGAAAGCCAGTCGATCCGTATGGGAGCGGTCGGGTCTGGCGGTGTCTGGGGGGTCATTCGTTGTCCAGTAGATCCCTCGAGCGCAGATCCGACAGGCGCTTCATCAGGTGCTCGAGTTCCGCGTGCTTTTCGCGCCGTTCACTGACCCGATCTTCCAGAAAGTCGATGACCTGTTTCTGCAGCTTGACCTTGCTCAGACGGTTGATGTTGGTAATGCCACCCGGGTTGCAGACATTGACTTCCAGCAACCGTTCGCCGATCAGGTCCAGGCCGACAAAATCGAGGCCATCGGCCACCAGCTTGGGGCCGATTTTACGGCAGACGCGTTTTTGCTCATCGGTCAGTTTCCAGGTGTGGGCGCTGCCGCCGGCCTGAATATTGGCGCGTAC
>DASSWD010000160.1:0-12739 GCA_035705335.1 Marinobacter sp.
CCTACGACCCCTTGCACCCCATGCAAGTGCGCTACCAAGCTGCGCTACGCCCCGATATGTGCCAGGCTCAGAGAAAACAGGGTTATCTCAGTGGCTTAGCGGGAGCGAAGTCTACACTAGCCTCCATTAAAAATAAACAGGCGGAGGGTGGAATTCATGAACACTCCGGACAGCTGTTTTCACCCTAATTAGTTTTACCTCTATGATTTGCGGCGACCGGCCCCGTCACCCATTCCTTAGCTGATTTGTCTGGAAAGCTTTCAGATATTGTCTATTCTGAGGAAAGTGAGCTGAAATACTGTCAATTTTGATATTTTGAGCTCAAAGCATTAGGATTGCGTTCCTGTAATGTCCAATCCTCACACCAGACCGGGAGGCTCCAAACGTGGGCGAGGTAGTGAAAGACGAATATCAGACGGACTACGTCGCAGGTCAGGACAACATCAGGCCATTCGGCCTGGACCTGCATAACTGGGTGTTTCCTGTCTCGGCGCTGCTGGTCGTAGCGTTCGTAGTGGGCACTCTGATGTTCCCCGAAGCGGCGATGAAAACGCTGGATGGCCTCAAGTGGGACATCATTGCCAAATTTGACTGGTTCTTCCTGATGAGTGCCAACATCTTCGTGGTGGTCAGCCTGGCGCTGATCTTCATGCCGGTGGGCAAAATTCGCCTTGGCGGTCAGGATGCAAAGCCGGAATTCTCAACCATGTCTTGGTTCGCCATGTTGTTCGCGGCGGGCATGGGCATCGGCCTCATGTTCTGGGCGGTGGCCGAGCCGGTGGCGTATTACACCGGATGGTATGAGACGCCGTTCAATGTTGAGGCCAACACCAGTGATGCCCGCCGTCTGGCAATGGGTGGCACCATGTTCCACTGGGGTCTGCACCCCTGGGCCATCTACGCCATTGTGGCGCTGTCTCTGGCGTTCTTCGCGTTCAATAAGAACCTGCCGTTGACCATCCGTTCCGCGTTTTTTCCGATCCTGAAAGACCGCGTGTGGGGCTGGCCGGGTCACATCATTGATGTGCTGGCGGTAGTGGCCACCATCTTTGGTCTGGCGACGTCTCTTGGCTTTGGCGCCCAGCAGGCGGCCTCTGGCCTCGACTACCTGTTCGGTACCGGACAGGGTGTGAATGTGCAGATGGCGATTATCACGGGTGTGACCGCTGTCGCCCTGGTGTCTGTGCTGCGTGGCCTGGACGGCGGCGTGAAGATCCTGAGTAACATCAACATGGTCATTGCCGGCGTGTTGCTGTTTTTCGTGATTTTTGCCGGCCCAACCATGGCGATTCTGGAAACCATTCTGGTGACGTCCACCAGCTACATTGCCAACGTAGTGCCTCTGAGCAACCCGTTTGGCCGTGAAGACGAAGCCTGGATGCAAGGCTGGACCGTTTTTTACTGGGCCTGGTGGATTTCCTGGTCACCGTTCGTCGGCATGTTCATCGCGCGGGTATCGAAAGGCCGGACCATCCGGGAGTTTATCACCGCGGTGCTGATCATTCCGACGCTGATCACCGTGGTGTGGATGAGTGGTTTTGGCGGCACCGCACTGGAGCAGATCCAGCAGGGCATTGGTGCGTTGGCGGAGGACGGCCTGACGGAGGTGTCTCTGGCCATGTTCCAGATGTTTGCGAACCTGCCGTTGACCGGCATCGTCTCCTTTGTGGGCATCATTCTGGTGCTGGTGTTCTTCGTGACCTCATCGGATTCCGGATCGCTGGTGGTTGACAGTATCACCGCGGGTGGCAAGACCGACGCGCCCACTGCACAGCGGGTGTTCTGGGTGGTGATGGAGAGTGCCATCGCAGCGGCGTTGATCTTTGGCGGCGGTGCGGATGCGCTGGGCGCCATCCAGGCGGTCGCGATCAGTGCTGGCTTGCCCTTCACGGTGATCCTGTTGCTCATGACCTGGGGTCTGCTCAAGGGCCTGAGTCACGAGCGGAAGCTGCTGGTGGCCAAGGGCGAGCTGTAATCGCATGTGCTGAAATAAAAAAACCGGGGCGTAAACCCCGGTTTTTTTGTGGCGGCTTGCCAGGTCAGAGTTTCCCGAAAGCTTCCATGGCGTACTGAGCCCGTTCGCGTGGGCTGAAATGCGGACGTTTCAGGGCTTCAACGTGGCGCAGCCGGGGCAACAGGCCACGGCCATTGGCCATCTGGATGGCCAGCCCGGGGCGGGCATTCAGTTCCAGCAGTAGCGGCCCTTCATAGGCATCCACAACCAGATCCACACCGATATACCCCAGGCCAGTGGCCTCAAAGCAGCGGGCCGCCATTTCCAGCATGTCGTCCCAGGCTTCAATCTGGATATTCTCCAGGGTCAGGCCGGTATCCGGGTGCAGGGTGATGGGCCGGTTGAACTGAACCGCATTCAGGCTTCGGCCGGTGCCGATGTCCAGCCCGACCCCTACAGCGCCCTGGTGCAGATTGGCTTTGCCGTCTGAGGCCTTGGTGGCCAGGCGCAGCATAGCCATCACCGGGTAACCCTGAAAGATGATGACCCGAATGTCTGGCACACCCTGGAAAGAGTATTTCGCCAGGGCGGGGGAGCACTCCACCAGGCTCTCGACGATCGCAACGTCCGGGGTGCCTGCCAGCGAATAAAGCCCGGCAAGAATGTTGGTCAGATGCCTCTCCAGCACCGCTACCGATATACGCGCGCCAGACGCCTTGATGTAGTCGTCCCCGTCGCGGCCCTTGATGACAATAATCCCTTTGCCCCCTGAGCCTTTGGCCGGCTTGATGGCAAACCCGGAGAGGTCTTCGGCGATGTCCCGGAAGTGTGAAATCTCGTGTTGCTGGCGTACCACCTGCAGCAATCCGGGTGTTCTGACACCATACTCGCTGACCGCCAGCTTGGTCTTCAGCTTGTTATCCACCAGCGGGTAAGAGGAGCGCTCGTTGTACCGGGCGATGTAGTCCACATTGCGCCGGTTCATGTTGAGCATGCCCAGCCGTTTTAACTGTCGTGGGGAAATCCACTCCATGTCAATCGTACACCTTCATGGGCGTGAAACGGCGCAGTTCGCTGAGCTTGTAGCCGGTGTACTGGCCCATCAGCAGAATCAGCCCAAGCACCACCAGGTGCAGTTCCGGGAAGTTGAACGTCAGGTGGCTGGCCAGTGGCGTGCTCATCACCAGATAGGCGATGATGGCGACGAACAGACTGCCGCTGCCCTGGGCCAGAACTTCCCGGGCGCCTTCCTCTTCCCAGAGGATCGACATGCGCTCAATGGTCCAGGCAATGATCACCATCGGGAAGAAGGTCACGGTCATGCCGGTATTGAAGCCCATCTGGTACCCGACGATGCTCAGGCCGGCAGTGATGAAAATCACCAGAATAATCAGTGCTGAAATCCGGGAAACCAGCAACAGGTTCAGGCTGGACAGGTAACCCCGTAACAAAAGGCCGATGGCAACCACGCTGAGGAAAGCGACCAGCCCGGGTATCAGTGTGGTCTGTACAAACGCCACGGCGATCAGGATGGGCATGAACGTACCAGAAGTGCGAATGCCGATCACGATTCGCATGAACGCGACAATCAGCGCCCCCAGAGGTAACAGCAGCAACATCCGGAACATGCTCTGTTCTTCAATAGGCAGTTCATAGAAACCGAGCACGCCGAGCCCGTCCCGGTTTGCTTCCAGCGCGGCCAGCTGCAACGCCGGTACCGTCTGCCGTAGCATCGAGAAGGTCACCTGGGAATTGTCGCCGCCCACCACATCCAGCAGGGACTGGGAGCCCTGCCGCCACAGAAGCAGGTTTTCAGGAACCCCCTGTTCGGCGGTGCGGGGGTTGAAGGTCAGCCACTTCTCGCCGTCGTAAATCTGCAGGAAAGGCAGCAGAGTCTGCCGTCTTCGGGCATCCTCCAGCCTGAGGGCGTCTGCGGTTCGAGCGGCAATGCCGGCATGGTTCAGCATGCTCACCAGAAGGCTGACGTAATTCTCTTCAGACACCAGCAGCGTCGTATTCTGAGCCTGCTCGTTGGGCTGCATCAAGCGAATCAGTTCCCGGGTCAGGCTTTCCGGGCCAGAAGAACGCTCCCGCGCCTCACCCAGAATCTCATTGACCGCCGTTGCCTCTGGTTCCTCCCAGAATACCGGTTGTGGACTTGGTTTTCGTGGTGGTCGCTGCTCACCCACGGAGTCATCGGGGACGAACTGTGTTTTAAAATACAGCGTCTGTTCACCGGTGACATTACGCTTGGTCCACTCTGCACGCCGGGTGCCCCGCTCTTCGATGATCGAGAACCCATAACCCGGTGATGCGGCTTGCTCGGTCAGAATACGGAATCCTGGTGGATGACTTGGCAGGTGCAGGCTGGCTTTTGCCGGCTCTCCAATGGCGTCAAAATCCACCCGGGCTTCAATCATCCAGACCGGGCGTTGCTCGCCGGTCAGCCAGGGAATGCCCAGGTCGATGTGGCGCCAGACCGCCATCGAAATGCCCGCAGCCATCAACAGAAAAACAAAAACGTAGAAGGGAATCCGGGAGCGAACCGTCACGAGTCGTCCCCCTCGTTGCGGTCAGGCTCGTTGTTGTCGCTGGTGTAGGCTTCCGGTAGCTCGGTGGCGAATTCCTTGCCGACGTCAATCAGCATCACGTCTCTCAACACATTACGGCCAATCAGCACTTCGTAGGTCAGATTCTCGCGGTCGGCCAGGGTGAATTCGGCCACCTGCTGGTGATCACCGATAGCGAACTGAAGTTCCACCACAACCCGGCGTTCGGATTCGTCAGCGCTGGCCTGAACAATGCGAACCCTGCGAGAAATCTCTTTCTCCATCGGAATCCATTCTTCGCTTTCAGCGCCGGGAACCGGAATCTCAAAACGCACCCAGTTACTGCCATCGCGCTCGAAACGCTGCACGTTGCGGGCGTGAATGGATGAGGTCTCGGCACCGCTGTCGATACGGGCGGTGTAAACCAGCCCGGGACCAGCGAGGTAGAATTTTTCTTTTTCACCGACGATCACTTTGCCTTTCAGACGATCAGCGCGGCCGGTATCGGCGGGAATCCGGGGGCATTCACGTTGGGCAACCGGGGGCGGGCAGACTGGTTTTTCCACCTGGGTGGCTATGGCATCCAGAATCACCCGGGTAGACTCCTGATCCTGGTTGAGAAGGTGTTCGTAGCGAATGTTGGCGTTGTTTTCCATGGTGACCAGGGTGGACCGCTGGGTGTTCACCGAGGCCCGGATGTCTTCCAGCCCCTCTTTGGGCACCATGAAATAGCTGTCGCTCGCACAACCGCTCAGTGCCAGAACAATGCCTGAGAATGCCGCGATGACGGCTGGTCGGGCCTTCTTCAACCTGTAACCCATGAAATACCCCTGAATTGGCCGCAGAGCCAGAAATGCATGTCAAACAGGCGCATGAGTATACACCAAGGCACCTGTGTAGTGACTTTACCGATGATTAACCGAGGGTTACCCGGCGAACGGGCCCTGGCCTAAGGCGGTTTCAGAGCGCAGGTACTCCTGAATCACCGGCGAGCAATTCAGGTAAAACAGCAGCAATTCCCGCTGCACATCCTGGTCCTGAATGCGGGCGGCGAAGGCGATGGTGTCTCTCAGGGCCTGGTCACTCGCGAGTGTGTCGCCTGATGATGCCAGATTTTTGTTATATCGGGACTTCAGCAGTTGAGTCAGTCGTTCAAGGTGAAACTCACCGGTGTGAGTGATATGCGGCATCAGCCGGAAACCATCCGGTGCGGTGCTGCCGGCAGTGGCCCCGGTTGCCGCACAGTCGGCCCGCAGAAAGTCAGATTCAAATTTACGCCAGAATTCCTTCAGCATTCGGGTTTTGCTCATGGTGCCTGGAGTGATGCCTGGTGCGGAGCCCAGAGTGAAAGTCCTGAGGGTCTCAGGCTTGGTTGTAGATGATTATACGCTGGGCGTCCAGCTGCGGATTCCGGCACCCGCCCGAATTGCCAAGTGGTCGAAGGCCAGAATGCGGGTTAGTGTCACAAAGCAGCCAACGAACGCTGGATTCGGTTAGACTGACAGGCTTTGACAAAGCAGGGAGTTTCAGCTTGTGATCAACACCTTAAGCGAAACAATAACAGCACGGCCGGATGCTATGGCGGTGTGGTTTCTGGTTCTGGTATTGGCTCTTGTTGCGTCTGTTTTTCTGGCTTTAAGGGCCATGCGGCAGAACGCCCAGGCCCGGCAGGCTCTGGCGGAAAGGGAACAGCAGGCGGCGGTAATGGCCTCTGAGGCCAGCGCCTGTCAGCAACGCATTGACCAGCAGCAAACCACCATGGCCGCACTGGAACAGCGGGTGGATGAGCAGATCGCCCAGATCAACCGCCTGAGCATGGACCTGCGCGAGCAACAGGTTGCCCTTAACAATGAACGCCGCGCCGCCAATGAAAAGCTGGAACTGCTGGAAAGGAACCGGGATGCCCTGAAACAGGAATTCGAGAACCTGGCCAACCGCATTTTTGACCAGAAAAGCGAACGTTTCAGCCAGCAGTCCAAAACCAGCCTGGATTCACTGCTCAACCCGTTCCGGGACCAGTTGCAGGATTTCCGCAAGCGGGTGGAGGATGTCTACACCACCGAAACCAAGGATCGCCAGGCTCTGCGCAGCGAAATCAAATCCCTGCAGGAGCTGAATCGGCAGATCA
The DNA here is from genome assembly GCA_035705335.1 of Marinobacter sp. Lineage (GTDB taxonomy): Bacteria > Pseudomonadota > Gammaproteobacteria > Pseudomonadales > Oleiphilaceae > Marinobacter. The sequence goes on from DASSWD010000160.1 coordinate 6,632, forward strand.
CCGAAGAAGCCGCCAATCTGACCCGCGCTCTCAAGGGCGACAAGAAAGTTCAGGGCAACTGGGGTGAGCTGATTCTCGAACGGGTACTGGAAAAATCCGGGCTGCGCAAAGGCGTGGAATACGAAACCCAGGGCACCTATCGGGACAACGACCATCAGTTGCTGCGCCCGGACGTGATTGTGCACCTGCCGGACCAGCGCAATCTGGTGGTGGATTCCAAAGTGTCACTGCTGGCGTATCAGCAATGGGTAACGGCAGACGACGATGACGCCCGGGCCGAGGCTTTGAAACAGCACGTTGAAGCTGTGCGCCAGCACATCCGCACCCTGAGCGAAAAAGACTACAGCCAGCTGAATGGCCTGCACTCGCCGGATTTTGTGCTGCTGTTCATGCCCATCGAACCCGCCTTTGTGGCCGCGTTCCAGCAGGACGAGAACCTGTTCGCAGAAGCCTTCGAGCGAAAGATTATTGTGGTAACACCCACCACCTTGCTGGCGACCCTGCGAACCATCGAGAACATCTGGCGTTACGAGCGCCAGAGCCAGAACGCACGACGCATTGCCGACCGCGCCGGCGCGGTTTACGACAAGCTGCGGGTGTTTGTGGAAGCCATGGAGAAGCTGGGCAGCCAGTTGCAAACGGCGCAGGGAACTTACGATAACGCAATGAACACCCTGACCCGGGGCCGTGGTAATCTCATCTCCCAGGCCAACCGCTTTGTGGAGCTTGGGGTTCGGGTAAAGAAAGAACTGCCCAAAGCCATTGTGGATCAGGCCGAAGTAGACGCAGACGACACGGCCGACGACGAACAGGAGTAGCAGCATGATGCCCAGCAACAGATTCAGGCAGGAAAGCCTTCGGTCATGGCTAGCGGCTGCGATGTTGACGGCCCTGGGGGCGACCGCCGCCGCACCCGCCATGGCCCTGGCGCCAGAGCACGAAATTCGCCGGCTGATGCTCGCCACGGAAGCAGCGGCAGAGGCCGAAAACTGGGCGGAAGCGGGCGAATACCTGAACCGCCTGCAAGGCATGGAAGCCGAAAAACCGCCTGAATACTACTACTACCGTGGCCAGGCCATGCTGCAGGCCAAACGCCTGAACGAGGCCCGATCCGCCTTTGAGCAGTACGTGAGCCTGGCCGGTGCGGAAGGCGAGCATTACCAGCGCACGCTGACACTGATCACCGACATCGAGAGAACCAATCGCGCCAATGTTGCACAACTGGCGGAAAATGCCGGGCAGGGGGGAAAGCCGGTGGCGGTGATTGAACCGGCTGACGATCAGGACCTGAGCACCTTGCGCCGCCTTTATCTGGCCGATACCGACCGTGAAGCCCTGACCATTCACCTGAACGCCCTGTTAGGCACCGCCGGCTGGCGGGAAGATACAACCGTGGTGCGGCTGGACCAGCCGGCGGATATTGAGTACCGGGTAACGGTAGACAGCGCCAGCCTGAGCGTTCAGGAAACCCGCCGCAACGACGGCCAGGCCACCGTGCGCCAGACCAGTACACTGAATGTGTTCGGCATCAATCCCCAGCCACAATGGGACTGTGAGCCTGTGGTTGGCGCCTGCTGGGTCTATGATCCCCGGGACGGGTCCCGCTTGCTGCAACTGAAGCACAACGCCGATGCCACCCGTGAGATTGCCCGGACCCTCGGCCGTTTGATCCGCAATATCCAGCAGGGCGGCCCTGGCTCCTGAAACCGCGTACAGCGAGGTGAACCGGACTACTCTGCCAGATCGCCCCGCTCGCCGTCCCGCCAGGCCCCGGGCGTTACCCCCGTCCATTTCTTGAATGCCCGGTGAAAGGTGGATGGCTCCGTGAAGCCCACCCGCTCCGCAATATCGTTGATCGGCAGTTCCTGATGGCTCAGGTAGTAAATCGCCATATCCCGCCGCAACAGATCCTTGATCTCCTGAAACGAGGTGTTTTCCTGCTTCAGCCGTCGGCGCAGGGTTTGCGGGCTGGTGTGCAGCTCCTGGGCAATCCAGTCAAAATCCGGCATGGGCCTGGAGAAGTCCCGGCCGATCAGGCCGCGAATGCGACCGGTCCAGGTGTTGCTCTCATCCGGGCGGGACAGCAGGTCTGCCGGTGAGGTTTTCAGAAAATGGCGCATTTCCGGCTGGTCCCGGATGACCGGGGCAGACAGAAACCGCTTGCTGAACGTAAGGGCAATCTGGTCGGCCTCGAACACCAGCGGACACCGGAAAATATGTCGGTATTCATCGCCGTGGGGCGGCCGGCCATAGTCGAACTCCGCTTTTTCCAGTTCCACCGGCTGGCCGATCAGCCAGCTGCCCAGGCGGTGCCAGATCACCAGAATGCTCTCCCGCAGGAAGAAGTCCGGGTCGTGAATCTTGCCCTCAATGCGCGCCACCAGGCGGGCGTTTTCGCCACTTACATCCAGCTCCATGGCCACCATCGGCTCAAACAGCCGGGAGAACCGGTACGCCTGCTGGAACACCTCTTCCAGATTCTGACAGCCCATCACCAGCGCACACATGGTGGCGAAGGTGCCAGTGCGCGCCCGACGCGGGCCCATGCCCATGAACTCATCGCCGGTGCGCTGCCAGATCACCTGCATCAGCCGGCTGAACTGATCAGAACTGACCCGTGCCATTTCGATCCGCAGCAGATCCGGGGAAATACCCGCCTCCTGGAGCAGAGCGCGGCTGTCAAGCCCCAGGCGCTCAGCGCCGGAGAGCGAGGCTTCCACAAAATGTCGGGATACCGTCAGGGTAGACATGGTGAGTTCCGCAGGTAATAACGACGTTCATCATAAGTGGCAGGCGCCACAATGCAACTGCAGAAGTACCAACGGTGTGGTAGCACACTGGCAGAATCGGCCAACGGGAATGAACCAACCGGCAGTTGGCCCAGCCGGCAAAACCCGGCAGCATGGCCAGATGGAGACTTCCCCTTTCTGACGCTGATACCTGTGACCACGACAACAAAAAGGAGCACCCAATGCCATCAGGCCCTCTTGGCACCCTAAAGGTACTCGACTTCAGCACCCTGCTGCCCGGGCCCTACGCCACCATGATGCTGGCGGATATGGGCGCCGAGGTATTGCGCATTGAAGCCCCTGACCGGCTGGACCTTACCAAGGTAATGCCGCCGTTTGACGGCAAGTTCAGCACGGCGTTTTCCTACCTGACCCGGGGTAAGCAGACCCTGGCGCTTAACCTCAAACAACCGGAAAGCGTTGAAAAAGTGAAAGCGCTGGTACTGGACTACGACATCGTGGTGGAACAGTTCCGCCCTGGTGTGATGGACCGGCTGGGCATAGGGTACGACACCCTGAAATCCATCAACCCCAGGCTGATCTACTGCGCCATTACCGGGTACGGCCAGACCGGCCCCTACCGGGACCGTGCCGGCCATGACATCAATTACCTGGCGATTTCCGGCGTGGCCAGCCACTGCGGCCGGGCCGACAGCGGCCCGCCGCCCATGGGCATCCAGATTGCCGATGTCGCCGGCGGCTCCCACCACGCCGTGATGGGCATTCTTGCGGCCGTTATTCAACGCCAGCAAACCGGGGAAGGGCAGTTCATCGACATCAGCATGACCGACGCCGCCTTCGCCCTCAACGCCATGGCCGGCGCCGCTGCCCTGGCCGGCGGCCAGCCCCAGGCCCCGGAAACCGGCATGCTCAACGGCGGCACCTTCTACGACTACTACCGCACCAAGGACAACCGCTGGCTCTCCGTCGGCAGCCTGGAACCCCAGTTCTCTGCCCGCCTTTGCGACACCCTGGGCATCGGTGACCTAAAAAATCTGGCGACAAGTCAGAAGCCGGAGCATCAGCAAACCCTGAAGGCTGCGATTAAAGAAAAGGTATTGGAGAAAACGCTGGCGGAGTGGCAGGGGATCTTCAAAGACGTGGATGCGTGTGTGGAGCCGGTGCTGACGATTGAGGAGGCGGCGGAGCACCCGCAGATTAAGGCCAGGGGGATGGTGGTTGAGGGGGATCGGGGGGATGGGGTGGCGCAACCGCAACTCAATAACCCGATTCTCTGGCGATAATTAAAGAGTGAATTCCTATTCATTTCGAGGAAGGAGGTGCTGGAGTCTGCTAATTTGAATAACGGGTCAGGTAGATGACCTATAACAATAATGAAAATGGATGAACAATATGAAAAGGCTACGTGAACACAACGCCGGCGCATTATCGGGTCTGCTGAGATCGACGAGTTTAGTGCTTGTCTCCGGTCTGTTATTGACAGGCTGCTTCGATGGAAGCTCCTCAAGTTCCGGGTCGGCCATCGACGAAACGATTTTCCCATCTGATGGCAAGTTTTCAGCAACCATCAGGCGCACGACGAATGGTGTGCCACATATCAAAGCAGATAATCTTGCATCGGCTGGTTTCGGTGCAGGCTACGCTCAAACGCAGGACAATGTGTGTTTGCTGGCTGAAGCCATAGTCAAGGCCCGAAGTGAGAGAGCTAAGTACTTTGGTCCTGGACCAGGCGATATCAATATTATCAATGATTTTAGTTACAAGGCACAGAACATACTGGCTGGCGCGGAGTCAGAGTATCCCAATCTAAGTGACGAAACTCGTGCCCTGATAGAAGGTTTTACGGCGGGATACAACAAATACGTGTCTGAGACAGACCCGGGTGACTTGCCTCCCGAGTGCCGCGATCAGCCGTGGGTGAAGGAAATCTCGCCAACGGATCTGTTTGCCCACTATCGGATCGTTGGCCAGTATGCAAGTGGCGCTTTGTTTGCGACAGGTGCGGTGTTCCTTGCTGTTCCTGAGGGAGAGTCCCCGCTACCCACACAAGTTATGGATGCAGCATCGGAGGGTACGACTCCGGAGTTGATGAAGAACCTGATTGCTCATGCATCTGTTCACGCGTCCAGCCAACAAAATTTCCAGGATATTGGGCTCGGTAGTAATGCATGGGGAATTGGTAAAGACATGACCGAACAGGGCCGAGGTGCTCTGCTTGCTAACCCGCATTTCCCGTACACAGGGCATCGGCGACTGTATCAGGTCCAGATGACCGTTCCGGGATACTTGAACATAAACGGTGCTGGGTTGCTTGGCACAGCTATCCCGCTGATCAATTTCAATGAGAATCTCGCCTGGTCTCACACGGTAACCACCAGCCGGCGTTTCACTCTGTACGAATTAGAGCTGAAAGACGGTGATAACTTCACCTACATCAAGGATGGTGAAGAGAAGCCGATCACCTCTGAGACATACCGCATTGAGGTCAACAATGGCTCCCCAACCCCGACCATTCTGGAGAAGACTTTTTACTTCTCGGAGTATGGGCCGATGCTGGCCGCAGATGTGGTGACCAACGATGGATTGCCTGCTTGGGGCGAGTCCGGCACTGCTTACACTTACCGCGATGCCAATGCTTCCACAGAGCGCTTGCTTGATACCTGGTTGCAAATGAGCCGGGCCAGCAATCTGGAGGAGTTCCAGGCTGTCTTTGAGAACTGCGGCACAACCTTCTGGACCAACACCACGTACGCCGACGATCAGGGCAACGCCTACTACATTGACAGTAGTTCGGTGCCTTATTTATCTGATACTGCACTTGCGGTTATTGATTTCAAAAGAAAAGTCAGCCCCGAGTATAACCAGTTGTTCAATGCCGGCCTAACGCTACTCGATGGCAGCAAATCACGCGACGACTGGGTCGAGGGCGAGTGCAATGGCTTGGTGCCTTATGAGAAACGTCCCAAGTTATTGCGTGCTGACTGGGTGCAGAATTCGAACGATAGCTACTGGGCAACAAATCCCTCTGCCTTTCTGACAGGCTTCTCTCCGCTCTTTGGTTCGGAGGAAACTCCGCTTAACCCAAGAACTCGAATCGGCATAACCATGCTTCAGAATCCTATGGATACTGGTTTCGCTGAGACAGCTCCGGCGGGTCAGGATGGAAAGTTTGGTGCGATTGATCTGATCAATGTGATTTATAACAACCGGACCTGGTACGCCGAGGAATTTTTGCCGGAGCTGAGGGATCGCTGCACCGCCATTGGCGCTGACCCTGTCAATTTGACATCCGGCGGTTCCAGGCCAGTGGATACAGCTTGCGGTGTTCTGCAAGCGTGGGACGGTGTGTATGATGTCG
>DASSWD010000161.1:0-8085 GCA_035705335.1 Marinobacter sp.
CAGGCGGACATTTTGTGGCGTTAAGGCTTCAGGAGCCTCTGAATAACGCCTCAAATCACCGATGGGGCTTCAGGATTTATTCAGAGACTCCTTGATCTGGCGCCGCATTCTATAGGAAAGCCCTTACAAAGTTAAGTTGGACAGTGATCGGACGAATCTGTTAAGTGCGTTATACTGCCGTGCTGATTGATCGGAGCCGGCAGCCAGGCCCCGCGATTCCCATGACTGACGCACGCACCTTCTATGTCTGACGCACTCACGACCGCCCTGCAAGAAATTCACAACTTTCTGCCATGCCCGACGCCTCAGGGCTGGATTGACAATGCCCTGGCCAACCAACCGCTGATGCTGATTGATCATGCCCATTGCGAGAAAAAGGCCGCTTCCACAGCCCTGAGCCTGATGTATCGCTACGTGGACCACCCGGTCCTTCTGAGCAAGATGTCGCGGCTGGCCCGGGAAGAGCTGCGGCATTTCGAGCAGGTGCTGGCGATCATGAAAAAGCGGGGTGTCACCTACAGCCACCTGTCGCCGGCCCGGTACGCCGCGGGTCTGCGTGAGGCGGTCAGGAAGGAGGATCCCGGCCGGCTGGTGGATGTGCTGATCGTCGGTGCCATTATCGAGGCCCGGTCCTGCGAGCGTTTCGCCGCCCTGGCCCCCCATCTGGATGACACGCTGGCAGAATTTTATACCGGTCTGCTGAAATCCGAAGCCCGGCACTATCAGGATTACCTGACCCTGGCGGAGCAGGCGAATGGCGGTCCGGTGGATGATCGGGTCGCTGCGTTCATGACTATGGAACGGCAACTGATCGAACAACCGGACACCGAGTTCCGCTTCCACAGCGGCCCGGTGTCGGCCTCAGGAGCTGGCTGAGGGCTGGTTCACAAAAGCTCCCGGCACAGGGTCATCCAACGATCAATACCGGCGCTGCGGAACTTCTGTTTGTGCAGGATGAAATAGAACTGGCGATCGAACGTTCGGTGGGCGGGGACCTTGAGTGGCACCAGGCTACCGCGACGGAATGCATCCGAAAGCACCACGTGGGACAGGCACCCGATGCCCAGATTGGCCTCCACGGCACGCTTGATGGCCTCGGTATGCTCCAGCTCCAGTAGCACGTTCAGGTCTGGCAGAAGTCCATGCATGCCCCGCTCAAAGCTTTGTCGTGTGCCTGAACCCTGTTCCCGCATGACCCAGGTGGCATTGCGCAGATCGTCGTCCGTCAGTTTCTCTTTCCGGGCCAATGTGTGGTTCGGGGAGCAGAACACGTCCAGCCGGTCGGCCCGCCAGGGTATGACGTCCAGTTCGGAACTCTGCAGTTCACCCTCGATCAGACCGATATCCAGCTCGAAATCACTGACCCGGCGGGCAATGGTGCTGGTGTTCGCCACCTCAAGTGAGACTTTCGGCCGGGTAGGGGTATTCATGTATTTGGCCATCACGCCGACGGCCAGATAGTTTCCTATCGTCAGGGTAGCCCCCACTTTCAGGGCGCCCACCTCGGAATGCTTGCTGAGTACCTGTTCCAGTTCTTTCGCCTGGGCCAGCAGGGATTCGGCCCGGGGGCGGTACAGCCGCCCCAGCTCGTTGAGTTGCAGGCGTTTGCCTGCCCGGTCAAACAGCTGGATGTCAAACTGGTTTTCCAGCTCTTTCAGAGCGCTGCTGGCAGCTGACTGGGACATCGCCAGCGATTCTGCGGCGCGGGTGATGTTCTGAAAGTGAGCGGCAGCCAGGAAGACCTCCAATTGACGGAAACTGAATTTCATAAGCGCCCTGAATCAATCGATTATCTCGAATAAGGTTATGTGAATATCCCATTTCATCGATAGGTTAGTCTTGGGTTATTCTGTACGCAATCCAATTTACACCGTTTCCCTGTGTGAACAGGCGAGGGCATGACATGAGCAAATTGATGAAAGAAACCGTCACCAGCGTTCACCACTGGAACGACACGCTGTTCTCTTTCAAAACCAGCCGCGACCCGGGTTTCCGTTTCAAGAACGGTCATTTCGTGATGATTGGCCTGGAAACCGATGGCAAGCCCCTGCTGCGAGCCTACAGTATCGCCAGTGCCAACTACGAGGAAGAGCTGGAGTTTTTCTCCATCAAGGTGCCGGACGGCCCGCTGACCTCCCGCTTGCAGCAGATCAAGCCGGGAGATGAGATTCTGGTAAGCCGCAAGCCCACCGGCACCCTGGTGCTGGATAATCTGCTGCCCGGCCGCAATCTGTGGCTGATCAGCACGGGCACCGGCCTGGCGCCGTTCATGAGCATCATCAAGGACCCGGACGTCTACGAGGCCTTTGACAAGGTCATCCTGACCCACGGCGTTCGTTACGTGTCCGAGCTGGCGTATCAGAAGGAGATCGATGAGCTGCCGGAGAACGAATTCTTCGGCGAGATGGTCCAGGGTAAGCTGGTGTACTACCCGACTGTCACCCGTGAGCCGTTCCGTAACCAGGGCCGTCTGACCGACGCCATGGAGTCGGGCAAGATCACCAAAGATCTGGGCCTGCCTGATTTCGATGTGGATCAGGACCGCTTCATGATCTGCGGCAGCCCGAGTATGCTCAAGGACACCTGCGCGATTCTCGACAACATGGGCTTCCGTGAGGCCCGGGGTGGTGACATGGGTCATTATGTGATTGAGCGGGCGTTCGTGGAGCAGTAATGACCAGCAATCCGGGCCCGGAGCGGGGATCATGAGGATTGCGCAATGAAACAGGTATCTGTCTGGAAAGGCCGGCTTCTGGCATTCGTGGCTGCCGTATTGGTTGGTTCGGTGCTGGGGAGTCTGGTGCAGACCCAGATTAATCTCTCGGCTCTCACAGGGCTGGGGATAACCATCACGCCCGGGCAGCGGCTGGCAGCTCTGGGCCATGACCTGCTCAACTTTGCGCCGATCTACGCCGGATTGCTCACGCCTATTCTGGTCGTTTCACTGGGGGTGACTGCCACGCTACTGCGCAGCCTCCAGTGGCCATGGCCGAGTGCCTGGTATGCCCTTGGCGCGGCCCTGGGGCTTTGGGCGGGACTGTCGCTGGTGAATGAGATGGCGCCTATGCCCACCCTGATCGCCGCAAGCAGAGAGTGGCCTGGCCTGCTGGCCATGATGGCGACATCCGGCATGGCAGGCTGGGTATTTGCCCTGATCGTCAGAGCACCGGGTGGCGCCACGCCGGACCATAACGCGGGCAGAGCATCCGTTGTTGCCGGTTTTCTGTTGGTGGCCAGCCTGAGCATGGTACCGGACATCGCGGAGGCCGAACCCCGGGCAGACCGCGATACCGCCGAAGTCACCCCCTACCGGATTGAAACCGTTGTTGATGGCTTGGCTTATCCCTGGTCACTGGCATTTCTGCCCGGCGGCGAGCTGCTGATCACCGAACGTGGTGGCACACTGAAGCGTTGGCATCCAGAACGTGGACTGGTGCCTGTCAGTGGCGTTCCGCCGGTTTACGCGTCTGGGCAGGCCGGGCTGTTTGACGTGCTGCTGGCCCCGGATTTTGTTGAGTCCGGCACCCTGTTCCTGGCTTACGCCTGCGGAACCGAAGATGCCAACCATCTGTGTGTGTCCTCGGCAGTGCTGGCCGGGAACGCGCTGATCAACCCGCAGGAAGTGTTCCGCGCGCAGCCGGCCAAATCCGGCAATGCTCATTATGGCGGGCGCCTGGCCTGGTACGGTGATGGCAGCCTGATCATTTCCCTGGGTGATGGCTTTGACTACCGGGAACAGGCCCAGCGCCTGGATAGCCATCTTGGGAAAATTGTGAGGATCTGGCCTGACGGCTCGATACCAGATGACAACCCGTTTCTGGGGCGAGACCACGCCCTGCCGGAGATTTTCAGCCTGGGCCATCGCAATGTGCAGGGGCTTCTTTACGACCGCGAGACCGGTCGCCTGCTGGCTCATGAGCATGGTCCGAGGGGTGGGGATGAGATCAACCATATCCGCCCCGGGCAGAACTACGGTTGGCCCATCGCTACTCATGGCAAGGATTATACCGGCGCTCTGGTCAGCCCGTTTTCGCAGGTCGAAGGCACGGAAGCGCCAATGATTCACTGGACCCCATCCATCGCGCCATCCGGATTTGCGCTTTACCGGGGGCACCAGTTCCCGGAGTGGCAAGGCCATATGTTCGTGGGTGCGCTGGCGGATCAGAGTGTGCACCGGGTCGCTTTTGAGGACGGGCACGCCAGCGTCCGCGATCGGCTGTTGTCCAGGCATGGCGAGCGTATCCGGGATGTTCGCAGCGGACCAGATGGTGCCCTCTACCTGCTAACCGACGGTGATCCTGGCCAGGTTATCCGGCTGCTGCGCGGTAACGAGACTGGTCTGCCGGGCATCTCATTGAGTCCGGCGCAGTTGAACTGGATTGGCGACCGGATTTTTCAGAATGAGTGCGCCGGGCAGCACGATTGCCTGGTGCACTGGAACGACGGGGAAGCGTTTCCGTCCCTCGGCATCGGCCATTTTATCTGGTACCCCGAAGGTACCGATGGCCGGTTTACCGAGAGCTTTCCCAGCCTGATCGAATCTGTGCGATCGAATCGGGTGCCCTTGCCACCGCTGCTGGCGGAGCTGTGGCAGAAAGACTCGGGGACGCTTGCCGGTGCGCCCTGGCCGGACCAGATGGCGTTCCGGAACAATACAGCGTCCGAAGAAGTCGAGACCCTTCGCCAGTTTCTGTACCAGACGCGGGGGCTTCAGGTGCGTTACATCCTGGATCGGGCGCGGGCCTCTATGAACGATGTGATCGCTGCGGCCCCGCCTTCCCAGGCCTCCCGGATTCGGGAGCGGCTCTGGCAATTATCCCGCACCCCCGGCGGCGTCTACGCATTGATGGACTATGTGAATTTCAAGGGCGAGGGGCTGTCTGAAACCGAGCGCTACAAGGGCGAGGGCTGGGGGCTGCTGCAGGTGCTGCTCGCCATGGACCACAGCCCGGGTTTGACAGCCCTGGAACAGTTCCGCCACGCCGCAGGCCGGGTACTGACCCGGCGCGCGCAACTGGCGGAGGCGGACATCGAGCGGGACCAGTGGCTGCCAGGATGGCTGCGCCGGCTGGATACCTACCGGGAGCCGGAGCCGCTCGCGGACCGTTAGGTCAGCGGCTGGTTCAGCAGCCGGGGCGAATGCCCGGGTGTGGCTTCAATCCACCATACATGGGTGTGCCAGTCGCCCAATACCATCCGGGTGGCCGGCTGGCCTGCGACGGTCACATCATGCACCGCCGGGCGGTGGGTGTGGCCATGAATCAGCAGGTGCACCCGATGGTGTTCCATCTTCCGAACCACTTCCTCGGGCGTGACATCCATGATGCTCTCCGCTTTGCCCTGGTTCTTGGCCATGGAAATGTCCCGCAGCTGGCGGGCCATCAACTGGCGGTCTTTCAGGGGGCGGTCCAGAATCATCTTCTGCCATTGCGGGTTGCGCATGTTGGCGCGGAACTTCTGATATTCCACATCCGCCGTGCACAGGCTGTCGCCGTGCATCAACAGGGTGGGGGTGCCATTCAGATCGATCACCGTGGGGTCAGCCAGCAACGCAGCGCCGGCGCGCTGACAGAAGTCCTCGCCAATCAGGAAATCCCGGTTGCCGTGCATCAGGTAGACCCGGGTGCCGCTGTCGCGAACTGAGCGCAGCGCCCCTGCGACTTCCTCCTGCAACGGCGTGCGCTCGTCGTCACCGATCCAGGCCTCGAAAAAGTCGCCCAGAATGTAGAGCGCCTCAACGCCTTTGGCGCGGGTGTCCAGAAAGGCGAGGAATGCGGCGGTGATGTCCGGCCGCGACTCCTCCAGATGCAGATCGGAGATAAACAGCGTGGTCACGCGTCCTCCAGAACCTCAGCCTTTTCGATCACCACGTCTTCAGACGGCACGTCCTGGTGGCCGGCGCGCATGGTGGTGCGTACCGCGCGGATCTTGTTCACGGTCTCCATGCCTTCCACCACCTTGCCGAACACGCAGTAACCCCAACCTTCGGCGTTCTTGCCGGTGTGGTCCAGGAAGCCGTTGTTCTCAACGTTGATGAAGAACTGCGCGGTGGCAGAGTGCGGGTCCATGGTGCGGGCCATGGCGATGGTGCCGGCCATGTTGCTCAGGCCGTTATAGGCTTCGTTCTGGATCGGCTCGCGGGTTTTGCGGGGAGACATGCCCGGCTCGAAGCCGCCGCCCTGGATCATGAAGTTGCTGATCACACGGTGGAAAATCAGTCCGTCGTAAAAGCCGTCCCGCACGTACTGTTCGAAGTTCTTTGCGGTTTCCGGAGCCTTGTCGTAATCCAGTTCCAGTTTGATGTCGCCGAGATTGGTTTGCAGCAGAATCATCAGGGGTTCCTGTCGGTTGGGTGAAAACCGGTATTGTACTCAAGAGTTTCCGCCTGTGCATGAGTCTGGTCAGGATTTGTGAGTATAATAGGCGGTTTAACGGAGCCGGCGGACAGCTCCACGATTCATTCCCTGTTAACAGAGTGTGTATGAGCGCCGAGTCAAAGAAAGCCCACAATTTCATCCAGAGCCTGATTGAAGATGCCGTCGCCAAGGGTGAGCACACCGGCACCGTAGTGACCCGGTTCCCGCCGGAGCCCAATGGCTACCTGCACATTGGCCACGCCAAGTCGATCTGCCTGAATTTTGGCATTGCCGAGACTTTTGGCGGCGAGTGCAACCTGCGCTTTGACGATACCAATCCGGAAAAGGAAAACCAGGAATACATCGACGCCATCAAGGCCGATGTGCAGTGGCTGGGCGGCCAGTGGGCCGGCGAGGTTCGGTATGCCTCGGATTATTTCGATGACCTTTACCGCTTCGCCGAGGAACTGATTGAGAACGGCAAGGCCTATGTCTGTGCGCTGACCGCTGAAGAAATGGCCGAATACCGTGGCTCGCTGAAAGAGCCGGGTCGCAACAGCCCCTACCGCGATCGCCCGGTGGCCGAGAACCTGCAGTTGTTCCGGGACATGCGCGACGGCAAATACCAGAATGGTGAGCTGGTGCTGCGGGCCAAGATCGATATGGCGTCCCCCAACATCAACCTGCGGGACCCGATCCTGTATCGGATTCGCTACGCCGAGCATCACCAGACTGGTAACAAGTGGTGCATCTACCCGATGTACGACTTTACCCACCCGATCTCGGACGCGCTGGAGGGCATCACCCATTCCCTGTGCACCCTGGAATTTGAAGACCACCGCCCGCTGTACGACTGGGTGCTGGACAACATTTCCGTGCCCTGCCACCCGCGCCAGATTGAATTCGCGCGCCTTAACCTGAACTACACCATCACCAGCAAGCGCAAGCTCAAGCGCCTGGTGGATGAAGGGGTGGTGGATGGCTGGGACGACCCGCGCATGCCGACCATCTCCGGCATGCGCCGCCGAGGCTACACACCGGAGTCCATCCGTACCTTCTGCGACATGATCGGCGTGAACAAGGCCGGCGGCACGGTGGATGTGGGCATGCTGGAGCACGCCATCCGGGAAGACCTGAACGAGCGTGCGCCCCGCGCCATGTGTGTGATGCGTCCGTTGAAAGTGACTCTGACCAACTACCCGGCCGACAAGACCGAAACCCTGGTGCTGCCGGTGCACCCGCAGAACCCTGAGATGGGCGAGCGGGAAGTCACCTGGAGTCAGACCCTGTACATCGACCGGGAAGATTTCGAGATCGAGCCTCCGAAAAAGTGGAAGCGCCTGGCGCCGGATCAGGCGGTGCGCCTGCGGGGTGGCTATGTGATGACCTGCAGGGAAGTCATTCGTGACGGGCAGGGTGAGATTGTTGAGCTCAAGTGCGAATACGACCCGGCCACCCTGGGCGTGAATCCGGAGGGCTACAAGCCCAACGGCGTGATTCACTGGGTGTCGGCCACCGACAGCGCCGAGGTGGACGTCCATCTGTACGACCGCCTGTTCAACCACGAGTCCCCGGACAGCGACAAGGACGGCGACTTGCTGGACCATCTGAACCAGGATTCGCTGGTGGTGCTCGCCGGTGCCCGCGCTGAAAAAGGCCTTCTGGAGCCGCGTAACGATCTGCCGTACCAGTTCGAGCGTGAGGGCTATTTCTTCTGCGATCAGGCGAA
>DASSWD010000162.1:0-2348 GCA_035705335.1 Marinobacter sp.
TTCATCAGCTTTTTCGACAAGTCCGCCAATGTGCTGCTGCGGATGCTGCGAATTGAGCCCGTCCACGATCTGGACGTCAGTGCCTCCGCTGAGGATCTGCCCCATATCATCGCTAACTCCCGTGACAGTGGCGACTTGCCAATGGAGCTGTCGCTGATGATGGATCGCATTCTGGATTTCCCCAACCGTGACGTGGAGCATGCGATGGTGCCTCGATCCCAGGTGGACTGGGTTGAACCGGATACCACCCTCGAGGAGCTGCGCGGCCTGATGGCAGAGGCGCATACGCGATACCCGGTGATTGACGATGACGACGCACCCGTTGGGGTGGTTCACCTGGCGGACGTGCTTGCCCGGCTGAATGCCGGAGAGACCGGCCTGACCGTTGCCGAAGTCATGCGGCCGGCCACGGTACTGCCGACGTTGATGCTGTTACCCGATGCGCTCGACCAACTTGTGAAATCCACCGATCAGCTTGCTTGTGTGATTGACGAATACGGTGGTTTCGCGGGCGTGCTGACCATCGAAGACCTCGCGATGGAAATCGTTGGAGAGATTACCGATGAGCACGACACCGAATCGGCAGATGCCGTGGTTTCAGAGGGGGATAACGTCTGGGTCATGGAAGGGGACGTTCACCTGGATGAAGTCGAGCGTGCGATCGGTTACGACCTGCCTCGGGCCGATGTGGAAACCGTGGCGGGCATGCTGATCGCTGAGTTGGGTGCGCTTCCTGTCGAGGGCGACACGGTGAATGTCGACTTGCCGGTTGATCCTGCCGACCTGGTATCCGATACCCCGGTGCGCCGCCGGCTTGAAGTGGATGTGCTGCGCATTGAACGCCACGTTCCGACCGAAGTCCGTGTGCGACTGGTCGAGCTGCCGATGAGCGAGGATGACCAATGAACGACCCTTTGATTGTTACCCTCATCACCATCGCCCTGATCGTTCTGAGCGGCTTTTTCGTGATCATCGAGTTTGCGTTGCTGGGCGCCCGTCGCCACCGCCTGGAGGAGATGGCCACCCATAGCCCTTCCGCCCGCGCTGCCCTGAGAGGCATGAATGACCTGACGCTGATGCTTGCTGGTGCCCAGCTCGGCATTACCTTCTGCACCTTCGCCCTGGGTGCCGTCACCAAGCCGGCGGTGGACTTCTGGCTGGGGCCGGTCCTGCTTGCCTGGGGACTACCGGAATGGGCCGCTGGCGGTGCTGCGTTCGGGCTCGCCTTGTTTGTGGTTACCTTCCTTCACCTCGTAGTGGGTGAAATGGCACCGAAATCCTGGGCGATTGCCCATCCGGAGCGTTCAGCCCTGGCCATTGGCCTGGTTTCGCGGGCCTACATCTGGCCCCTTCGCCCGCTACTCAGTTGGGTCAATCGGCTGGCCAATCGAATGGTTCGCGCGTCTGGCGTGGAGCCGGTTGAGAGTGCGGCCGTTGGCGGCCAGGATATCGAGACCATTCGGCAACTGGTTGAGCACTCGGGCGAAGTCGGTGCGCTGAAGCCGCAGATGCAGCAGCAACTGTCGGGCCTGATTGATCTTGGCACGCTGCCCGTGGAATCGTTGATCGTGGACAGCGAGGACCTGGTGCATGTCTCGCGCGGAGCAACGGTGGCGGATGTGCGTGCGGCTGCCCTGGCGTCCGGTCATCTGCGCATACTGGTTCTTGGCGTTAATGGTCTGAAGCCGCTGGTGGTGCACGTGCGGGATACGTTGCTGGAGCCCGAAGACCGGCCTGCGATAGAAGTGGCCCGGCGCGCCTTTGTGCTCAGTGCGAAAACGCCGGTCTATGAAGCGCTCTCCAGAATGCGTGGCGCCAGTGTGCAGCTTGCGGTGGTCAAGAAAGACGGCCGTTTGATTGGAGTGGTAACGTTAGCGGACATTCTCAAACGGGTACTGCCGGCGGCATCTGCCGCCTGATCTCGGCCGGTGCCCGGGACAGGCTGAGAGGGTGTATGGATAACGAGAAGCGCATTATCGACGCCTGGCGAACCAATGCCGAGGCTTGGGCGCAGGCCGTCGCTGACGAAGGCATTCGCGCACCGGGGACCCACACCCGGGAAGCCATACTCAGCGCGGTCAATTCCCATGCCAACGCCCCGGCACGGATTCTTGATGCCGGTTGCGGTGAGGGCTGGCTGACGGGCGTGCTGACGGAGGCGGGGTTTGACGTGACCGGCGTGGACGCCTGCCACGCTCTGATCGATTATGGGCGACAGAAAGTTCGGGCACGGTTTGAGGTGGGCGATCTGGCCAACCTGAAGCCACTGGCGCTGGGTATGTTCGATCTGATCGTGTGCAACTTCTCCCTGTTTGGCGAGGCGTCCGTGCGCCGCTTCGTGCAGTCCG
>DASSWD010000163.1:0-14843 GCA_035705335.1 Marinobacter sp.
GACGTTTCAGGCGATCCGGATTTTTATTAATGGGGAGCTGGAAGATCTGGAGCAGGGATTGGCCACGGCTGCCCGCCGGCTGTCGCCCGGTGGCCGGCTGGTGGTGATCAGCTTCCATTCGCTGGAAGACCGGATCGTCAAACGGTTCATGCGGGATCTGGCCAAAGGGCCGAAGATTCCGAAGGGCGTTCCAGTCACGGCCGATCAGGAGCGATCCGGGTACCGCTTGATCGGCAAGGCTAGCAAGGCGAGTGAACAGGAAATACAGGACAACGTGAGGGCTCGCAGTGCAGTCATGCGGGTTCTGGAAAGAAAACATGATTAATCGATCGCAGGGGAGTGCGGCGTCATGGGTGCGGTAGCCATTGAACAACCAACGAAAACGTCCCGGGTAGCCCGGGATCGGGTGCGGGAGAGCGTTAATCGCGCCATGCGATTGTCTCGGCAGGTTTTTGCGGCCACGTGCGAACCCCGGGTGCTGGTCACTCTGGCCCTGATCGCGGTGCTGACTGCCTCAGCCATTGGTGTGGTGATCAGTGTTCACCAGAACCGGACCCTGTTCAATGCCCTCTCCGGCCTGCAGGAGGAGCGGGATGGTTACCAGCGTGAATGGAGCCAGCTGCTGCTGGAGCAGAGCGCCCTGAGTGCACATGGGCGGATAGAGCGCCTTGCGGCTGAAAGGTTCAGTATGGTGGTGCCCGGCCGTGAGGACATTGTCCTGGTGCCGATGATGTCTCCGAATGCAATGCACCAGTAACTACAACAAACCTCAGGGTGATCGACTTGTCTGGTCAGGGAGCACAGCCACAGAACTGGAAAGCCCGCACGGCATCGGGCCTGGCGGCCTGGCGCTTTTGGTTTGTGCTGCTCGTTTTTCTGCTGGTGATGCTTGGCGTGATCTGGCGATTGGCCGTGTTACATGTGGTAAATAATGAATTTCTGCGCCAACAAGGCGATGTGCGTACCATCCGAACAGAAACGATTGATGCCCATCGGGGCGTTATTACTGACCGTCATGGTGAGCCTCTGGCTGTCAGTACACCTGTCCAGACACTTTGGGCAAACCCGTCTGAGATGGATCCCGAGGCCCCGGAGTTGGCCGCCCTTGCGCGCGTAATCGGCATGTCCGAGGGCGATCTTCGACAACGCCTGAGGGACTACGCGGGGCGCGAGTTCATCTATTTGCGCAGGAAAGTCCAGCCCTCGCTTGCGGAAGAGGCGCTGGCGCTTGGTATTGGTGGTATCTATGCGCGCCTGGAGTACCGCCGTTACTACCCGGCTGGCGAAGTTACCGCCCATGTGGTCGGTTTTACCAATATTGATGAGCGCGGACAGGAAGGCGTTGAGCTGTCGTACAACGATTGGCTGTCCGGGGAACCGGGGCAGAAACGGGTGCTCAAGGATAACCGGGGGCGTGTAATCAAGGATCTGATGCTGGTTCGTGAAGCACAACCGGGGAATGACCTGCACCTGAGTATCGACCTGCGGCTCCAGTATCTCGCCTACCGTGAACTGAAAGCGGTGGTCAACGCCCATGATGCCCGGGGTGGCACGTTGGTTATGCTTGATGTGGACACTGGCGAGGTTCTGGCGATGGTGAATCAGGGCTCCTACAACCCCAATGACCGGTCCCAGATGGCCTCCAGCCACCTGCGCAACAAGGCAATAACCGACCTGTTCGAACCAGGTTCAACCATGAAACCGCTGACCGTGGCGGCGGCACTGGAGTCCGGAGAGTACGAGGTGACTTCCACCATCGATACCTCGCCGGGGTTCCGGCGCTTTGGCAGGTACACCATTCGGGATCATCGCAATTACGGAGTCCTGGATCTGACCGGGATTATCGTCAAATCGAGTAACGTCGGGGTCAGCAAGATTGCCAACGATCTGGGCGGTGCAGCTTTGCGATCATTCTTTGCCCGATTGGGGCTCGGGCAGGCGACAGGCGTCGGGTTCCCCGGGGAAGCTGTCGGTGTACTCCCGGTCCGCCCCGAATGGCGGGATGTGGAGGAGGCAACGTTGTCATACGGTTATGGCCTCAGCGTAAATGCACTGCAGTTAGCCCAGGCATACATGGTCATCGCGAATGGTGGTATCCGGTACCCGGTCAGTCTGCTTCGCCTGGAACAGCCGCCGGTGGGCGAGCGGGTCGTGTCAGAACAGGTTGCCGCCGCGGTTCGCAGCATGCTGAAAGAGGCGGTGGCCCACGGTACTGGCCGCCGAGCCCAGCCGGCACTTTACACCGCCGGCGGAAAGACGGGCACCGTCCACCTCGTGGGTGATGATGGGTATGAGGAAAGCAAGTACAAAGCAATTTTTGCCGGCATGGCCCCAATCGATAACCCGCGCATCGTCACTGTGGTGGCGGTTGACGCGCCCCAGGCTGGAGAATACTACGGCGGAGAAGTGGCGGCTCCGGTGTTCTCTACCGTGATGGGAGGCGCTCTGCGTCTGCTCAATGTGAAACCAGACATGCCCCTGACGGGTGCGACTGCTTCATCTAGCGATTCCAGGGTGAGGGGGTAGCGCTATGTGTATCGCCTCTATTAACGTTTTGCTACAGGGTATTGCTCAGGTGCCTTCGGTGTTCGACGTCACCATCCACGGTTTGCAGACCGACAGTCGGCAGGTTCGGCCGGGTGATGCTTTTGTGGCACTGGCAGGCGCTCGAACATCCGCAGATCACTACGTTGACGCCGCGATTGAGTCGGGCGCCATCGCGGTCCTGCTGGAATCCGAGGAATTCGGTCAGTGTTTTGAACGTCGCGGCACGCTGGTCGTCCCGGTTCCGTCACTGAGGTCGCAACTGGGTCGCATTGCAGACAGGTTCTTTGAGCATCCATCCCGGCATCTCCGCTTGATCGGTGTGACCGGCACCAATGGTAAAACATCCGTGACCCAATATATTTCCCAGTTGCTGCGGGATACCGGCACGCCTTGCGGCGTACTTGGCACGCTGGGGTACGGTATGCCCGGTCAGCTTGAAGACGCTACCCACACCACGCCGGATGTGGTGCAGATCAATCGGGTGCTGAATCGGATCAGCAAGCAGGGCGGTCGCGCGGCGGTGATGGAGGTGTCGTCCCACGCGCTGGACCAGGGGCGTATTGATGGCCTGGCCATGACTGGCGCGGTATTTACCAATCTGACCCGTGATCATCTGGATTACCACGGTACCATGGCCGATTATGGCAATGCCAAGGCCAGGCTGTTCCGACGTGAAGAGCTGCACTTTTCTGTACTGAACTTTGATGATCCGTTTGGCCGCCAGCTTTATGGGCAGCTCGAGGGTCAATGTGACCGTGTGCGTTACAGCCTGCATGAAGCTCAAACGGAACTCTGGTTACGGGAGTTCTCGCCCAGCCTGGATGGTTTCCGGGCGCGGGTCGACGGCCAGTGGGGGCCATTTGAAATGGATGTCCCGCTGTTAGGAAGCTTTAACGCCAGCAACGTGCTGGCTGCTGTGGCGACCGTACTGGTACTGGGTGCTCCTCTCGATCTGGTGATCGAAGCCTGTGGCCGTTTAGTGCCTCCTCCGGGTCGACTGGAAAGATTCAGTAGTCCAGACGGCCGCCACGTGGTCGTGGATTATGCCCATACCCCCGATGCCCTCGCCAATGCCCTGGCGGCTCTGCGGCCCCACGCTGCTGGCCGGCTGATCTGCGTCTTTGGGTGCGGTGGTGACCGTGATCCGGGTAAACGCCCCGAAATGGCCAGGGAAGCGGAAACGGGTTCCGATATTGTGATCGTGACCGACGACAATCCGAGATCCGAAGACCCTGCGGCCATTGTCCGGGATATGGTCGCGGGCTTTGCTGAACCGGCCCGCCATCGGGTCGTTCACGATCGCGCCGAGGCCATTCGGCAGGCGATTGAATTAGCCGGCCCACAGGATCTCGTATTGATCGCGGGTAAAGGTCACGAGTCCTGGCAGGAAATCAGGGGGCAGAAGCTGCCGTTCAGTGATACCGAGCAGGTTCGCTACCGATTGAATCTGAACGGAGGTGTGGCATGATGCGCGCTTTTTCCCTGGCCGAGGCCCGGGACTGGTTGGGAGCGAGGCTGGGTGGCGCTATCGGCAGCGCGGACAGCATCCGATTTATCGATGTCGGCACCGACACCCGCAGCGTGCGCACGGGTCAGCTGTTTGTCGCTCTGCGGGGCGAACGGTTTGATGGTCATCGATTCCTGTCTGATGCCCTGGCTGCCGGTGCAGTGGCCGCCGTGGTTGAGCAGGAAGATACGTCGGTCGCGATGCCGCAACTGGTGGTGCCCGATACCGTTCAGGCACTGGCCCGACTTGCCGCGGGGAACCGGAACGAAAGCCCGGCCGCGCTGGTGGCGATCACCGGCAGCAGCGGTAAAACCACCGTACGGCAGATGACCGGTGCCATACTCGCCCGCATGGGCGCTGCCCTGTCGACCGAGGGCAATCTGAACAATCACATTGGCGTGCCCCTGACTCTGTTCAGGCTGGCGCCGGAGCACCAGTACGGCGCCATCGAACTGGGCGCCAGCGGCCTCGGGGAAATCGCTCACACCGTGGCCATTGTGAAACCTGTGGTCAGTGTGCTCACTAACGCCGGTCAGGCGCATCTGGAAGGTTTTGGCAGCTATCAGAACATCGTCCGGGCCAAGGGCGAAATCATCGACGGCGTGCAGGCCGGCGGCACGGTGATTCTGAACCGGGACGATCCGGCCTTTGATCAATGGCGCCAGCGCGCCGGTTCGCGGAATCTGGTCAGCGTCAGCCGTATGGCACATCCGGAGGCAGACTACCGCGCGGAGATCCTCGGCCGTTCCGATACCGGCCTTGAGCTTGCCATCGCCGGGCCGAATGACTGGCACTGCCAGCTTCGCTTGCCCATGCCGGGGGACCACAACGCCAGTAATGCCCTGATGGCGATCGCCGCTTGCCGGGTACTGGGCGCGACCGACCAGCAGGTGCAGGAGGGGCTGTCCCGCGTTCAGGCGGTGAAAGGCCGGCTGCAGGTTAACCGGGTGTCCGATCAGTTGACCGTCATTGATGACAGTTACAACGCCAACCCGTCGTCCGTGAAAGCGGCCATTGACGTGCTGGCGGCATACGCAGGCCGTCGTGTGGTTGTGCTCGGTGGCATGGCCGAGCTGGGCGCCGATGCGCCGGCCCTGCATCAGGACGTCGGGCGCCACGCCCGCAATGCCGGTATTGAGCGCCTGCTGGCGGTCGGTGCGGGTGGTCAGGATTACGCGACCGGGTTTGGCCCGGGCGCTGAATGTTTTGAACAGCATGACCAGGCGGTTGAGGCCGTCGTCCATGAACTGGCGCAGGGTCCCCTGGTGGTGCTGGTCAAAGGTTCTCGCAGTTCCGCCATGGAGCACGTGGTGGAGGGGATTCAGAAAAAGGTGACTAACGCATGCTGCTCTGGCTGACAGAGATTCTATCCCAGTATTTCTCCGCACTGACGGTGTTTCAGTACCTGACGGTGCGCGCCATTCTGGGCATTTTGACCGCGCTGCTGATCTCCCTGATGATCGGCCCCGTGATGATTCGCAAGCTCAGCCAATACCAGATTGGTCAGGCGGTGCGGGATGACGGCCCGCAAACCCACCTGAGTAAAGCTGGTACCCCAACCATGGGTGGGGCGTTGATTCTCGTGGGTATTGCGGTTTCCACCCTGCTATGGGCAGATCTGGGCAACCGTTATGTATGGGTGGCGTTGCTGGTCACCTTGCTGTTTGGCGCCATCGGTTGGGTAGACGACTATCGCAAGGTGGTGGAACGCAACCCCCGCGGTCTGCCGGCGCGCTGGAAATACTTCTGGCAATCCGTGATCGGCGCCACGGCGGCGGTGGTGCTGTTCGCCACCTCCGCGCTACCCCAGGAAACCTCGTTGTACCTGCCGTTCTTCAAGAATGTGTCATTCACTCTGGGGCCGGTGCTGTTCATCCTGCTGACCTATTTCGTGATTGTAGGCAGCAGCAATGCCGTCAACCTGACCGATGGCCTTGATGGCCTGGCCATTATGCCGACGGTTATGGTCGCGGGTGCACTGGCCATTTTCGCCTATCTGTCTGGCCACGCTCAGTTTGCCAACTATCTGTTGATTCCCCATTTGCCTGGCACCGGTGAGCTGATCATTTTCTGTGGTGCACTGGTGGGCGCCGGTCTCGGATTCCTGTGGTTCAACACCTATCCGGCCCAGGTGTTCATGGGGGATGTAGGTGCACTTGCCCTGGGCGCCGCACTGGGCGTGGTAGCCGTGATTGTGCGGCAGGAAATTGTGCTGTTCATCATGGGCGGTGTGTTCGTGATGGAAACCGTGTCGGTGATCCTGCAGGTGGCCTCGTTCCGGCTGACCGGGCGGCGCATTTTCCGGATGGCGCCCCTGCACCATCATTTTGAACTGAAAGGCTGGCCGGAACCCCGCGTTATTGTGCGGTTCTGGGTGATCACTGTGGTTCTGGTACTGATTGGCCTGGCCAGTCTGAAACTCCGATAACCGTTGAAGGCAACCATGACTGTCATTGTTTCGGATCGTCGCACATTGATCGTAGGGCTGGGTAAAACCGGGCTCTCGTGCGCGCGTTTCCTGTCGAAACAGGGGCGGGGATTTGCCGTGGCTGACAGCCGTGAACGGCCTCCGGGGCTGGACGAATTTCGCGCACGGTGGCCAGAGGCCCAGCTCATGTTGGGGGCATTTGATCCGGAACAGTTCTCGGTTTTCAGCGAGCTGGTGGTCAGCCCCGGTATCAGCATTGGGCATCCGGCGATTGCGGCGGCGCGGGCACAGGGTGCCATGATTCGCGGCGACATTGATCTGTTTGCCGAGGCGGCCGATGCCCCGATCGTCGCCATCACGGGTTCGAATGGTAAAACCACCGTCACCACGCTGGTTGGCGAGATGGCCCGGGCAGCGGGGCGTCGGGTGGAAGTCGGTGGCAACATCGGGACGCCGGCTCTGGATCTGTTGGATCGCAGCGCCGATCTGTATGTGCTGGAAGTGTCCAGTTTCCAGCTTGAAACTACCGAGTCTCTAAATGCGATGGCGGCCACGGTGCTGAATGTCAGCGACGATCACATGGATCGCTATCCGGACAAAATGGCCTATTTCCAGGCCAAGCAACGCATTTACCGGGGCGCCAGAAACGCCATCGTGAACCTGGATGATCCGCTGAGCACTCCCATGGCCCGGGATAGCCTGAGGTTCCTGTGCTTCGGGTTTAACCGGGTCAACCCGGAAACCTTCAGCACCCGGGACGATGACCAGGGTTCCTGGATTACCTGGGGGTTCGACAGCCTTCTGCTGACTCAGGAACTGCAACTGATGGGCCGTCACAACATCAGCAATGTGATGGCGGCGCTGGCCCTGGGGCACGCTATCGGCTTGCCGATGACCACCATGATTGAGACGGTAAAAATGTTTCGTGGTTTGCCCCATCGATGTGAATTGGTCCGGACGCTCGATGGAGTGGATTACATTAACGACTCCAAGGGGACCAATGTCGGCGCCACAGTGGCGGCCATTGAAAGCCTGGTGCCAGAGCAAGGCAAACTGGTGCTGATCCTCGGAGGCGAGGGCAAGGGTGCAGACTTCACTCCGCTGGTCGAACCGGTGGCAAGGCATTGCCGGGCGGTGATTCTGATTGGGCGGGACGCGCCGCTGCTGTCAGCGGTGATCGGAGATTCTGTGCCAACCAGCGTTGCCACCGGGCTGCAGATTGCCGTTGCGTGGGCCCGTAACCTTGCCGAACCTGGTGATCGGGTTTTGTTATCCCCAGCCTGTGCCAGTTTTGACATGTTCCGTGATTACAACGATCGGGGCGATCAGTTCAGAACCCTGGTGGAGGCGCTGTGATGTCAGGCTCTGTTCGCGCGCACCTGCCCCATACCTGGTCCGGCAATGTCCAGCCCATGGCGGTGATGATCCTCTCGTCGGCCGCCCTGCTGGTTATCGGTATCGTGATGATCTCCTCGGCTTCCATGGACATGGCAGAGGCTACGTTGGGTAACGGTTACCATTATGTGGTTCGGCAGATTATCTTCGCTCTGCTGGGGACTTTCGCTGCTCTGTTTGCGGTGAACATGCCCCTGTCCTGGTGGGAACGCAGTGGCTGGCTTCTGCTCGGCGTGGGTCTGCTGGCGCTGGTGTTGGTGCTCACCCCCCTGGGCCGGACCGTGAACGGATCCACACGCTGGATTCCTATGGGTCTTTTCAACGTTCAGGTTTCGGAAGTCGCCAAAGTTTGCCTGATTGCCTATCTGGCGGGCTATCTCGTGCGCCGGCGCTGGGAACTGCTGCACACCTGGCCGGGATTTCTGAAACCGCTGGTCGTTCTGGGGTTGGCGTCCATCCTGCTGGTCATCCAGCCGGATTTCGGTGCCACCGTGGTGCTGGTCACGGCTGCAGCGGGGATGATTTTTCTCAGTGGGGTTCGATTGAGCAGATTTATTCCGCTCATTGGTGTTCTTGGTGTTTTGGGCGTGCTTTTGGTAGTGACCCAGCCATACCGTCTCAAACGGGTGGTGAGTTATCTGGACCCATGGAAAGATCAATTCGATTCCGGTTATCAGTTGACCCAGTCGCTGATTGCTTTTGGGCGCGGTGAATGGGTCGGTGTGGGTCTGGGTAACTCGATCCAGAAGCTGTTTTTTCTCCCTGAAGCCCACACCGACTTTATCTTCGCAATCATTGCGGAAGAATTCGGCCTGCTGGGTTCCTTGCTGGTGCTGGGTCTGTTTGTCGCGCTGGTGGTCAGCGGGTTTGTCATTGCACGGCGCGCGGAAAAGGCCGGTATGCCATTCGCCGCCTGCTTCAGCTATGGCCTGACGCTGCTGATTGGCCTGCAGGCCAGCATCAATATGGCGGTCAGCACCGGCTTGTTGCCCACCAAGGGCCTGACGCTGCCGCTGGTCAGTTACGGTGGCTCCAGCCTTATGGTGACCTGCGTCAGCATCGGCGTGCTGATCCGGGTGGAAATGGAACGTCTTGACCAGCAACAGTCAGGGTCCGCTGAGCGCAGTGGCCGGCGCACGGGAGGGGCAGTTTATGACTGAACCCCGTCGTTTCCTGATGATGGCCGGCGGCACCGGTGGCCATGTATTCCCGGCTCTGGCGACCGCCCGGGCCCTTCAGGCCAGAGGGCACGAAGTGCTCTGGCTGGGTGCCAGGGGCGGTATGGAAGAGCGGCTGATTGGCGACACCGATATTCCCCTGTCGCTGATCCACATTCAGGGCCTAAGGGGTAAAGGTCGCCTGGCTCTGCTGATGGCGCCTTTCCGGCTGATGCGGGCCCTGGCCGAGGCTTATACCCTGTTGCGCAGATTGCGGCCGGACTGCGTGGTCGGCATGGGCGGATTCGTCACCGGCCCGGGTGGCGTAGCTGCCTGGCTGCAGAAGCGCCCGTTGGTGATTCATGAACAAAACGCCGTGGCGGGCATGACCAACCGCTGGCTGACCCGGTTCGCGGCGACGGTACTGGAAGCTTTTCCTGGTAGCTTTGGCAGCGACGTGATCACCCGCTGTACCGGCAACCCGGTGCGTGCAGAAGTGGTGGCCGTGCCCGCTCCGGAAGAGCGGCTGGCGTCGCGCACAGGTGCGCTGCGGGTTCTGGTGGTCGGCGGCAGTCTCGGCGCCCAGGTGTTCAATGAGCAGGTGCCGCAGGCGCTGGCGTTGCTCACCGGCGAGGATCGCCCCCAGGTTCGTCACCAGTGTGGAGAGAAACACCTGGAGCAGGCCAGGGCCAATTACGCCGCTGCGGGCATTGAGGCGGAAGTCGAGCCGTTTATCGCTGATATCGCGTCAGCCTACAGCTGGGCCGACCTGGTGATCTGCCGGTCGGGTGCGCTGACGGTTTCTGAGTTGTGTGTGGCCGGTGTTGGTGCCGTTCTGGTGCCGTTCCCCCATGCCGTGGACGACCACCAGACCCGCAACGCGCAACACATGGTCACCGGCGGTGCCGCAATCCTGGTGCAACAATCCAGGCTGACACCGGCGGCCCTGGCGGACACCCTGAGTGCGCTGTCTGCCGATCGCGAACGAATTCTGAATATGGCGAAGGCCGCCAGAGCGCTGGCCCGCCCGGATGCAACGGAGAGAGTCGTGAATTACTGTCTGGAGGCCGCCCATGGCTGAGTCAACCAACCCGCCATTGGTCTATCAGGTGCCGGAAATGCGCCGGATTCGCCGGATTCATTTTGTCGGCATCGGCGGTGCCGGCATGAGCGGCATCGCGGAAGTTCTGAAGAATCAGGGCTATGACGTTTCCGGCTCGGATATCAAGGAAAGCGTGGTCACCGAGCGCCTGAAATCGATGGGTGTGGAAGTGCAGATCGGGCACCGCGCGGACAACAGTGACGCAGCCGATGTGGTGGTGGTGTCCTCGGCCGTGGCCGGTGACAACCCGGAAGTGGTCGCCGCGCGCAGCCGCCGGGTACCGATCGTTCCCCGGGCCGAAATGCTGGCGGAGATCATGCGCTACCGCCACGGCATTGCGGTTGCCGGTACCCATGGCAAAACCACCACAACCAGCCTGATTGCCTCGGTCCTGGGCGAGGCTGGCCTGGACCCGACGTTTGTGATCGGCGGCAAGCTCAACAGCGCCGGCACCAATGCCCAGTTGGGCGGGTCACGCTACCTGGTGGCCGAGGCCGATGAAAGCGATGCGTCTTTCCTGCACCTGACCCCGGTGATTTCGGTGGTCACCAACATTGAAGCGGACCACATGGATACCTACGGCGGTGATGTGGAGAAGCTCAAGCAGACCTTTGTTGATTTTCTCCACAACCTGCCGTTCTACGGCATCGCGGTTATGTGTGTGGATGACGACTATGTGCAGGAAATTCTGCCCCGCATCTCCCGGGCCATCATCACTTACGGGATTGACAACCCCGAGGCCGATTATCGTGCCGAGGATATCGTGGCCGATGGTCTGACCACCCGCTTCCGGGCACGCCGACCGGGCGGCCGGGCGGACCTGAACGTGTCCCTGAAGATGCCGGGCCGGCACAACGTGCTGAATGCCCTGGCCACCATTGCGGTGGCCACCGACGAAGGTGTCGATGACGACGCCATCTGCCGGGGCCTGGCCGGGTTTTCAGGCGTCGGTCGTCGCTTTCAGGTGTACGGCGAGTACCGGATTCCCACAGGCGCCGTCACGCTGGTTGACGATTATGGCCATCATCCCACCGAGGTGGAGGCTGTCATCCGCGCGGCCCGGGGAGCCTGGCCGGACCGGCGCCTGGTGATGCTGTACCAGCCGCACCGTTACACCCGTACCCGGGATCTGTACGAAGACTTTGTGCGGGTTCTGTCGGAAGTGGATGGTCTGTTGCTGATGGACGTTTATTCCGCAGGTGAGCCGGCCATCCCCGGCGCCGATGGCCGGGCCTTGTGCCGCAGCATTCGTCAGCGCGGCAAGGTGGAGCCGGTGTTCGTGGAAGACAACAGCGAGATTGAAGGCCTGCTGACCAACGTGTTGAAAAAGGGTGACCTGCTGATCACCCAGGGCGCCGGCGATATCGGTGGTGTGGCGGCCCGTCTGGCGGCTGCGGGAGTAGTGGCCCATGAGTGACCTGAACCACAGTGATATTCAGGACTATCAGGCCCCGCCGGAGCTGGTCAAAGCGCTTGGGCGTGTAGTGGTGTTTATGGGCGGCGATTCCGCTGAACGTGAGGTCTCCCTGAAAAGCGGCAAGGCCGTGCTGGCGGCGTTGCAGTCGGCAGGCGTTGACGCCTTTGGCCGGGACATCCGCGGCTGCCTGCTGAACGCGCTGGAGCCTCGGGATTACGACCGCGTGTTTATCGCGCTTCACGGTCGGGGCGGGGAAGACGGCACCATTCAGGCCATTCTTGGCCAGGCTGGCATCCCTTACACCGGCAGCGAAGTACTGGCTTCGGCCCTGGCCATGGACAAGCTGCGCACCAAGTACGTGTTTGAAGGCTATGGCTTGCCGACGCCGGCGTTCCGGGCCATGACCGCGGTGGATGAGGCGGGCGAAATCCTTGCGGCTCTGGGTGCTCCGTTGAGTGTTAAACCGGCCCATGAAGGGTCCAGTATTGGCATCCGCAAGGTCTACAACGAGGCGGAGCTGGTGGATGCCTATCAATCCGCCGTTGCGCTGGATGACCTGGTGCTGGTGGAAAAGTGGATTGAAGGCCCGGAATTCACGGTCAGCCTGCTGCAGAACCGGGCGTTGCCGGCGATCGGGCTGAGCACGGACCACGCGTTCTATGACTATGACGCCAAATATCTGGCGGATGACACCCGCTACCGGATTCCCTGCGGCCTGGCACCGGATGACGAGGTCCGGCTTCAGCACCTGGCCATGGAAGCCTTCCGCGTGCTGGGATGTCGTACCTGGGGGCGGGTAGACATCATGCAGGATGCCGACGGCGACTTCTGGTTGCTGGAGGTGAACACTGTGCCGGGGATGACCGATCACAGTCTGGTACCAATGGCAGCCAAAGCGGCAGGCATCGGATTTGAGGAGTTGGTGGTCCGCATTATGAAAGACACGCTGACGGAGGGTGGCCATGCTTGAAACACTGCTGATCCGGAGCCGGGCGGTACCGTCCGAGCCGCCCCGGCGACGGGGAGCTACCTCCCTTGAGCCGGGCCGGGACCGGTTTGGCGTGTTGCGGGCCATCCTGGCGACTGTGCCCTGGCTTCAGGTCGGCATGGGGGCCACCATCGTGTTGCTGGCAGCCATGGTGCCCTGGGCCACCGATCGGCTACTGACCGCGATGGACCAGCAGATTTTGGCAGTAGATATCAGTGGCGAGTTCGTGGGAGACAGCCAATTGGCTGTTGAGCGCGCGGCCAGTGCCTGGATTGGCAAAAGCTATTTCGCCACCGACCTGAGTGAGATCAAGGCCGAACTGGAGCGTCGCCCCTGGGTCGATTCCGCAGCGGTCAAACGGGTCTGGCCCGGGCGGCTGGAAATCGATATCCGCGAGAAAAAGCCGCTGGCCTACTGGGGCGATGGCCGACTGGTCAGCAGGTCCGGAGAGTTGTTTGCGCCGCCCAATCCAGAGGTGGCAGGCAGTCTGCCAACCCTGTCCGGCCCTGACGAGCGAGTGAGGGACGTGATCGCAATGGCCCAGACAATGAGCGATCGCCTGCTCGGTTATGGCCTGGGCTTTGCCGGGCTGTCCCTCGAGCAGCGAGGCGCCTGGACCCTGAGTCTGAGCAATGGCATTGAGGTGGTGCTGGGGCGGGATCAGGTTGAGGAGCGCTTCGAGCGTTTTATTGCAGTATATGAAAGCCGTCTGGCGGACCGAGTGGATGACGTCAGCCGCATTGATGCCCGCTACTCCAATGGCGTGGCGGTGCAGTGGAAGTCGGACGGGGCGCAAGCCGCGCCGAAATCCTGATAACGATTAATTCGAACCTGGGGTTTGGTGAAACACATGTCATCGGTTGAAACGGAAAACATGATTGTCGGCCTGGATATCGGCACCTCGAAAGTGGTGGCGATTGTGGGCAAACGCAAGATGGACGGAACCATCGAAGTGGTCGGCATCGGCTCACACCCCTCCCGCGGGCTCAAGCGGGGCGTGGTAGTGAACATCGAGACAACCGTACAGGCCATCCAGAGGGCGGTGGAAGAGGCGGAATTGATGGCCGGTTGCCGCATCCACTCGGTCTACGCAGGCATTGCCGGCAGCCATATCAAGAGCCTGAACTCCCACGGCATCGTGGCGATCCGCGACCGGGAAGTGACCCAGGCCGATATTGACCGGGTGATCGACGCCGCACAGGCGGTGGCCATCCCGGCGGACCAGAAAATCCTGCACATTCTGCCGCAGGAGTTCGTGATTGATAACCAGGAAGGCATCAAGGAACCCATGGGGATGTCCGGTGTTCGCCTCGAGGCCAAGGTGCATCTGGTGACCTGTGCGGTCAACGCGGCCCAGAACATCGAAAAATGCGTCAAGCGCTGCGGCCTGGAGGTGGACGACATCATCCTCGAGCAGCTGGCGTCCAGCCATGCGGTGCTGACCGACGATGAGAAAGAGCTGGGCGTGTGCGTGGTCGACATCGGTGGCGGCACGACCGACATTGCGGTGTTCACTGGTGGCGCCATTCGCCATACCGCGGTGATTCCCATCGCCGGTGATCAAGTCACCAATGACATCGCCATGGCGCTGCGCACGCCGACGCAGAACGCGGAAGAGATCA
This sequence comes from Marinobacter sp., assembly GCA_035705335.1. Taxonomy (GTDB): domain Bacteria; phylum Pseudomonadota; class Gammaproteobacteria; order Pseudomonadales; family Oleiphilaceae; genus Marinobacter. The sequence goes on from DASSWD010000163.1 coordinate 14,164, forward strand.
AAATCAAGTACGCCTGCGCGCTGACTCAGCTGGCAGGCGTGGATGAAACCATCAAGGTGCCCAGCGTTGGCGATCGCGCGCCGCGGGATCTGTCACGTCAGGCCTTGGCCGAGGTGGTCGAGCCCCGTTACGAGGAGCTGTTCACTCTGGTGCAGTCCGAACTTCGCAGGTCGGGATTTGAGGATCTGATCCCGGCAGGCATCGTGATTACCGGCGGTTCTTCCACCATGGAAGGGGTGGTGGAGCTTGCCGAGGAAATCTTCCACATGCCGGTACGGCTGGCCTGTCCGCAGGCGGTTTCCGGCATGACGGAAGTGGTCAACAACCCGATTTACGCCACCGGCGTGGGGCTGTTGATCCATGGCTTCCGGCAAATGGATCTTGGCCGGGCGCCGGTGCTCAAGGGTGAGGACGCACCGTCACTGATTGAGCGCATGAAAGCCTGGTTTACCGGTCAGTTCTGACGGTAGCCCGGGGAGCAGTACACGAAGGTCTCTCGAAAAACACAACGAATGCCAATCGGCCTGGAAAGGCCGGGAACAGCACGAAGGAGTAGGGGATATGTTTGAACTCGTAGATAACGTACAGCAAAGTGCAGTCATCAAGGTCATCGGTGTTGGCGGTGGTGGCGGAAACGCCGTTCGTCACATGCTCAACAGTGATATCGAAGGTGTGGATTT
>DASSWD010000164.1:0-11938 GCA_035705335.1 Marinobacter sp.
AGTATCCTGCCCTGGGTGACCACCAGCCACCTGCTGGACGTGGGCGCCGGCGGCGGTCTGCCCGGTATTCCGCTGGCCATTGCCCTGCCAGACACCCGGTTTACTCTGCTCGACAGCAACGGCAAGAAAACCCGGTTCCTGCACCAGTGCGTGCTCGAACTTGGCCTGACCAACGTCGAGGTGATTCACGGCCGTGCCGAGGATTGCCAGCCGCCGCAGCCGTTCAGCCAGATCAGCAGCCGGGCGTTCACCGCCCTGGAGAACCTTGTGACCTGGTGCGGGGATCTGCTGGCAAATGACGGCGAGTTCCTTGCCATGAAAGGCCAGTTTCCGGATGATGAAGTAGCTGCCCTTCCGGCCGGCTGGCAGGTAGAATCCAGCCATGTCCTGAAGGTACCCGGCGCAGACGGTGAGCGGCATCTGCTGATCGTTGCCCGGGCGGACAGACACCGGTAAACCCCGCAACAGGAGGCGAAACATGGCGCGCGTGATTGCTGTGACCAATCAGAAAGGCGGTGTGGGCAAAACCACCACCTGCGTCAACCTGGCCGCCTCGCTGTCTGCCACCAAGCGCCGGGTGCTGCTGGTGGACATGGACCCCCAGGGCAATGCCACCATGGGCAGCGGCGTCGACAAGAACTCGGTGCAGCTGTCCGGCTACGACGTGCTGACCAAGCGTGCGACCGCCGATGAGGTCATTGTGCTGGCCGAGGCCTCTGGTTTTGACCTGCTGCCGGGCAACGGCGACCTGACCGCCGCGGAAGTGGAGCTGATGAACGAGATTGGCCGGGAACATCGCCTGCGCCTGACCCTCAACAGCGTCCGCGAGCGTTACGATTACATTCTGATCGATTGCCCGCCTTCCCTGAACCTGCTGACCGTGAACGCACTCTCGGCGGCCGATTCCGTGCTGATTCCCATGCAGTGCGAGTATTACGCCCTTGAAGGCCTGGCCGCGCTGATGAACACGGTTGAGCAGATCAAGGAAACGGTGAACCCGAATCTGGAAATCGAAGGCCTGCTGCGCACCATGTACGACCCCCGCAACAGCCTGACCCTCGACGTGTCCAGCCAGCTCAATGAGTACTTCGGCGACAAGGTGTACCGGGCGGTGATTCCCCGCAACGTGCGCCTGGCCGAAGCGCCCAGCTACGGTATGCCGGCGCTGAAATACGACCGCACCTCCAAGGGCGCGGTGGCCTACCTGGCGCTGGCCGGTGAAATGGTGCGCCGGCATGGCTCGAAAAAGACATCCGCCGCCGTCGCGGTGTAACATGCACCCCAGATTTCAACAGGAAGAATGACTGACACCATGGCGGCGAAAAAGCGAGGCTTGGGCGAACGCGGACTGAGTGCCCTGTTGCAGGGTTCCAAGGTCAACCTGAACCAGGACGTGGACAACCACGACGGCGAACTGCGTGAGCTGCCGATTGATCTGATCCAGCGCGGCCGGTACCAGCCACGCCGCGACATGGACCCGGCGGCCCTGCAGGAACTGGCCGACTCCATTCGCCAGCAGGGCGTGATGCAACCGGTGGTGGTCCGGCCCCTGGCCGAGGGCCGCTACGAACTGATTGCCGGCGAACGCCGCTGGCGTGCTACGCAACTGGCCGAGCTCGACCGCATTCCGGCGATCATCCGCGATGTTCCCGATGACGCCGCCATCGCCATGGCGCTGATTGAAAACATCCAGCGCGAGAATCTCAACCCGATCGAGGAAGCCTTCGCCCTGCAGCGCCTGCAGGACGAGTTCGGCCTGACCCAGGCCCAGGTGGCCGAAGCGGTGGGCAAATCCCGCACCACCATCACCAACCTGTTGCGGCTGATCGGCCTGACCGAAGACGTGCGCCTGATGCTCGAGCACGGCGACCTGGAAATGGGCCACGGCCGGGCCATGCTGACCCTGCCGCCGGAACAGCAGATGCAGGTAGCCCGGCAGGTGGTTGCCCGGTCCCTGTCGGTGCGCCAGACCGAAGCGCTGGTGCGTTCTGTACAGCAGCAGAAGCCAGCGGAAGACGGCCGCCCCGCGGCTCTGGACCCCAATATCCGCGCCCTGCAGGATGACCTGTCTGAACGCCTCGGCGCCCGGGTCGCAATCAGCCATGGCAAACGGGGTAAAGGCAAGGTGGTGATCGAGTACAGTTCCCTGGACGAACTGGACGGTATTCTCGGCCACATTCGCTGACGCTGCCGTCCTGACCGGTGCAAAATCATCCGAAAGTGCCATAAGCCGGTGCAAACACCAGATGTGGTTGTTCAAATCATTGCAAACCACAACTTGTGTGAAAGTTTGGGAAAAGGTCCGATTTTCTGACTATTTTTTCGACAATCATTCCGGCCGGTTATGTTGAACACCTATCGGTAACCACATATAATTCGGCGCGCCTGGGTCAACAGCAGACGACATGATTCGTACTCCGAAAGCCATCACCCACGTGCCACTGAAACAGTGGCTGATCATCGAGATGGCCACTGTGATCGTCATCAGTCTGCTGTGGATGCTGGAAAGTCGTTTGGCTGGTTATTCCGCGTTCACCGGCGGTCTTATTTTTGTCATACCAAACGCCTATTTTGCTCACCGAGCGTACAGGTATCAGGGTGCCCGACAAATGCACCTCGCTGTGAGCAATATTTTCAGGGCCGAGAGTGCAAAGCTCGCCCTTACCGCAGTGTTCTTTGCGGCCGTTTTCACTTTAATGGAGCCGGTTCATGAACTGGCTCTGTTATTCACTTTTGCTGTGATGGTTGTGATGGGGACAGCGCTGCGCTGGCTCATCCGGCCGCGCCCACAGCGATGACTGGACGAGAGCAGTATGGCAGCTGAAACCCCAGTAGAGTATATAAAGCACCACCTTACCAACTTGACCTATGGCAAGCTCCCGGAAGGCTACGAGCGCGCTGACGGCTCTGTGGTGGAAGCAACCACCTGGACCTTCGCACGTACCGCTCAGGAAGCTGCCGACATGGGCTTTATGGCCGTGCACGTCGACACCCTGGGCTGGTCCATCGCTATGGGCGTCCTGTTTCTGGGCCTGTTCCGGATGGTGGCGAATCGGGTGACCGAGGGTACGCCGGGGGGCCTGCAGAACTTTGTCGAAATGACCTTTGAGTTCGTTCAAGGCATCGTTCGCGACGTCTTCCATGGCCGCAATCCGCTGATCGCGCCGCTGGCGCTGACCATCTTCGTGTGGATCCTGCTGATGAACAGCCTCAAGCTGATTCCGGTGGATTACATTCCGTCGATCGCCCACGCCCTGGGGCTTGAGTACTTCAAGATCGTGCCGACCACCGATCCCAACGCTACCTTCGGCATTTCCATCGGCGTATTCCTGCTGATCCTGTTCTACAGCTTCAAGGTCAAGGGTGCCGTCGGCTTCGCCAAGGAGCTGTCGTTCAACCCGTTCAACCACTGGTCGCTGGTGCCGGTCAATCTGGTGCTGGAAATCCTGGCGCTGATCATCAAGCCCATCAGCCTGGCGCTGCGTCTGTTCGGCAACATGTACGCCGGCGAGGTCGTGTTCATTCTGATCGCGCTGCTACCGTTGTGGGTCCAGTGGACCCTGAACGTGCCCTGGGCTATCTTCCACATCCTCGTGGTGACGCTGCAGGCCTTTATCTTTACAACGCTGACTGTGGTTTACCTCAGCGCAGCGCATGAAGATCACTGATCAACTTTGAAAAAACGCAAACCCTTAACTATCTGAAAAACTGAGGAGTCTTCAATGGAAATGGTATACATCGCAGCTGCGCTTATCATCGGTCTGGGTGCCCTGGGCGCCGGTATCGGTTTCGGTCTGCTGGGCGGCAAACTGCTGGATGCCACAGCGCGTCAGCCGGAAATGGCCAACCAGCTGCAAACCAAGGCGTTCATCATGGCGGGTCTGCTCGACGCCGTGCCCATGATCGGTGTTGGTATCGCGATGTACCTGATCTTCGTTGTTGCTGGTTAATTAAACCGAGAACGCGGGGTGCGGCCATGGCCTTGCCCCGTTTCCCGGAAACCAGGACGCAACGAATAGCAAGAGGTATATCGCCGTGAATATAAACCTTACGTTGATAGGGCAATCGATTGCCTTCGCTATTTTCGTCTGGTTCTGCGTCAAGTATGTGTGGCCGCCAATCACGGCAGCCATGGCAGCGCGCCAGAAGAAAATTGCAGACGGCCTTTCTGCCGCTGACCGGGCCTCTCTGGACCTGGAACTCGCGCAGGAAAAAGCCTCAAAGGAACTGCAGAAGGCGAAAACAGAAGCTGCAGCCCTGATCGATCAGGCCAACAAGCGTGCGGCCCAGATCGTCGAAGCCTCCAAGGCTGACGCCCGTAAAGAGGGTGACAAGCTGATTGAGCAGGCCCGGGCGGAAATTCAACAGGAGCGTATTCAGGCTCGTGACGCACTGCGCGCAGAAGTGGCCATCCTGGCCGTTGCCGGTGCCGAAAAGATTCTGGAAACCTCTGTCGATGCCAAAGCTCACAGCGACATGCTGGAAAAGCTGGCCGCAGAACTCTAAACGAGGGTCATCATGGCAGAACTTACAACGTTAGCCCGACCCTACGCGAAGGCCGTATTCGATGCCGCGCAGGACCAGAATGCCGTTGATCCGTGGGATCAGGCGCTGGCTTTCGCTGCTCAGGTGGCGGCTGACCAAGAGGTAAAGAACATCCTGGCCAACCCGGGCCTGTCTGAGCAACGCAAGGCGGAACTCTTCGCAGCGTGTTTTGAAGAGCCGCTGCCTGAGGCACTCAGAAACTTCCTGTTGATTCTTGCTGAAAACAAGCGTCTGGTCCTGTTGCCGGAGATTTCTGCGTTGTTCGGCCTGTACCGTGCGGATCTCGAAAAGTCTGTCAAACTGACCATCGATACCGCGTTTGAACTGTCGGCGGGTGAGCAGCAGAAACTGATCGACGCATTGTCCAAAAAGCTGGAGCGCAAGGTTGAGCTCGAATCCACTGTGGACCAGTCCCTGATCGGCGGTGTGGTAGTACGTACGGGCGACCTGGTTATCGACGCTTCAGTCCGTGGCAAGCTGGCCAGAATGGCCAAGGCTCTGGGCTCCTGATTTCAGCACAAGGTTTGAGGATAAAGGCATGCAGCAACTGAATCCATCCGAGATCAGTGACATCATCAAGAAGAGAATCGAAAAACTCGACATCTCTTCCGAAGCTAAGAACGAAGGTACGATCCTGTCGGTATCCGACGGTATCGTATTGATCCACGGTCTCGCCGACGTTATGTACGGTGAGATGATTGAATTTGCCAACGGCACATTCGGTATGGCGCTGAACCTGGAGCGTGATTCCGTTGGTGCGGTTGTTCTGGGCGATTACGAAGATCTGGCCGAAGGTCAGAAAGTTCGTTGTACCGGTCGTATCCTGGAAGTACCGGTTGGTAACGAACTGCTGGGCCGCGTTGTAGACGGTCTGGGTAACCCAATCGACGGTAAAGGCGAGCTGGGCCACACCCTGACCGCACCGGTTGAAAAGGTTGCACCTGGCGTTATTGCCCGCCAGTCCGTTGATGAGCCGGTACAGACCGGTCTGAAAGCCATCGATACCATGGTTCCCATCGGGCGTGGCCAGCGTGAGCTGATCATCGGTGACCGTCAGATCGGTAAGACTGCGGTTGCGATCGACGCGATCATCAACCAGAAGAACACGGGCATCAAGTGTATCTACGTGGCCATCGGCCAGAAGCAGTCTTCCATTGCCGCGGTCGTACGCAAGCTGGAAGAGCACGGCGCTATGGACCACACCATCGTGGTTGCGGCCGGTGCAGCCGATCCTGCCTCCATGCAGTTCCTGGCTCCGTATTCCGGTACCTCCATGGGTGAGTTCTTCCGCGATCGCGGCGAAGACGCTCTGATTGTATACGATGACCTGTCCAAACAGGCCGTAGCTTACCGTCAGATCTCACTGCTGCTGCGTCGTCCGCCGGGTCGTGAAGCCTACCCGGGTGACGTTTTCTACCTGCACTCCCGTCTGCTGGAACGCGCTTCCCGCGTAAACGCTGACTATGTCGAGCAGTTCACCAACGGCGAAGTGAAAGGCAAGACCGGCTCTCTGACCGCCCTGCCGATCATCGAGACCCAGGCCGGTGACGTGTCTGCGTTCGTACCGACCAACGTGATTTCCATTACCGACGGCCAGATCTTCCTGGAAACCAACCTGTTCAACTCCGGCATCCGTCCGGCGATGAACGCCGGTATCTCGGTGTCCCGGGTCGGTGGTGCCGCCCAGACCAAGATCATGAAGAAGCTCGGCGGGAATATCCGTCTGGCCCTGGCCCAGTACCGGGAACTGGCGGCATTCGCCCAGTTCGCTTCGGATCTTGACGAAGCCACCCGGAAGCAGCTGGAGCACGGTCAGCGCGTCACCGAACTGATGAAGCAGAACCAGTACAGCCCGATGACGGTTGCCGAAATGGGTACTGTACTGTTCGCAGCCAACGAAGGCTTCCTGGACGATGTCGAAGTCAACAAGGTGGTCAAGTTCGAAGCCCAGCTGCTGGACTGGATGCGGTCCGAGCAGAAGGAACTTCTGGACAAGATCGGTCCTGAAGGCAACTTCAACGACGACATCACCGCCGGCCTGAAAGCTGCTCTGGAAACATTCAAGACCACTCAGAGCTGGTAAATCCAGACGGCCCGCTGCGTGCGGGCCTGCTGGTCCGTGTGAGTGTCTAACTTGAAAAGGCAGTGACTTATGGCCAACGGAAAAGAAATACGTAACCAGATCGGAAGCATCAAGAGCACGCAGAAGATCACCTCCGCCATGGAAATGGTGGCGGCGAGTAAGATGCGTAAGGCTCAGGAGCGTATGCAGGCCACCCGCCCTTACGCCGAAAAGATGCGTCAGGTAATCGGACACATTGCCAAGTCCAACAAGGATTACCGCCATCCGTTCATGCAGGAGCGTGAGGTCAAACGGGTAGGCTACATCGTAGTCTCCTCCGACCGCGGCTTGTGTGGTGGCCTGAACACCAACGCGTTCAAGCTGCTCGTGCGCGACATGCGTGAATGGAAACAGAAAGGTGTTGATACCGACATCTGCGCTATCGGCCAAAAGGGTGCCTCCTTTTTCCGCAACTACGGCGGAAATGTGGTGGCAGCCATAACGCATCTGGGCGACAAACCCAGTGCGAGCCAACTGATTGGCAGCGTCAAGGTGATGCTCGATGCGTTCGAGGAAGGCAAGATCGATCGCCTGTTCCTGATCAGCAACGAGTTTGTAAACACCATGACCCAGAGCCCCAAGGCGGAGCAGTTGCTACCCCTGCCAGAAGGCGAGGGCGACGATGTTGGTCACCAGTGGGATTATCTCTATGAGCCGGATTCACGTCCGATTCTTGACGGGTTGATGCCACGTTATATCGAATCCCAGGTGTATCAGGGTGTGGTAGAGAATCTGGCCTGTGAACAGGCCGCCCGGATGATCGCTATGAAGAGCGCCACCGACAACGCTGGCAGCATCATTGATGAGCTCCAGCTGGCCTATAACAAGGCCCGTCAGGCAGCGATCACTCAAGAAATTTCGGAGATTGTGAGCGGCGCAGCTTCTGTTTGATAGCGCTCACAGACCTACTGGTTTTATTGACTATTAGATAACGAGGAACCGAGCATGAGTAGCGGACACATCGTTCAGATCATTGGCGCGGTTATCGACGTGGAATTCCCACGTGACGCCGTGCCAGGCGTTTACGACGCACTGCTGCTTGAAGGTGGCGAAACAACCCTGGAAGTCCAGCAGCAGCTGGGTGACGGCATTGTTCGCACCATCGCCATGGGCAGCACCGAAGGCCTCAAGCGCGGCCTGAAAGCAGAGAATACCGGCAAGCCGATTTCGGTACCCGTGGGCACCGCCACACTGGGTCGGATCATGGACGTTTTGGGTCGTCCCATCGACGAACAGGGCGAGATCGGCGAAGATGAGCGTTGGGGTATTCACCGTAAAGCTCCGGGTTACGCTGACCAGGCGGCTTCTGCCGACCTGCTGGAAACCGGCATCAAGGTGATCGACCTGATCTGCCCGTTCGCCAAGGGTGGTAAGGTTGGCCTGTTCGGCGGTGCCGGCGTTGGCAAAACCGTTAACATGATGGAACTGATCAACAACATCGCGAAAGAGCACTCCGGTCTCTCCGTATTCGCCGGTGTTGGTGAGCGTACCCGTGAGGGTAACGACTTCTACTACGAAATGAAGGAGTCCAACGTTCTCGATAAGGTGGCCATGGTTTACGGCCAGATGAACGAGCCCCCTGGAAACCGTCTGCGTGTGGCCCTGACCGGTCTGACCATGGCCGAGAAGTTCCGTGACGAAGGTCGTGACGTACTGTTGTTCGTTGACAACATCTACCGTTACACCCTGGCCGGTACGGAAGTGTCCGCACTGCTGGGGCGTATGCCTTCAGCGGTAGGTTACCAGCCGACCCTGGCCCAGGAAATGGGTGAGCTGCAGGAGCGTATTACCTCCACCAAAAACGGTTCCATTACCTCTATCCAAGCGGTTTATGTACCGGCGGATGACTTGACTGACCCGTCTCCGGCCACCACCTTCTCGCACCTGGATGCGACCGTGGTACTGAGCCGTGACATCGCGTCCAAGGGTATCTACCCGGCGATTGACCCGCTGGATTCCACGTCCCGTCAGCTGGACCCGCTGGTCATTGGCCAGAAGCACTACGACGTGGCCCGTGGCGTACAGAACGTGCTGCAGCGCTACAAGGAACTGAAGGACATCATCGCCATCCTGGGTATGGACGAACTGTCAGAAGACGACAAGCTGACCGTTGCCCGCGCCCGTAAGATCGAGCGTTTCCTGTCCCAGCCGTTCCACGTTGCTGAAGTATTCACCGGGTCCCCCGGCAAGTACGTGTCTTTGAAAGAGACCATCGCCAGCTTCGAAGGCATCCTGAACGGCGACTACGATGACATGCCGGAACAGGCGTTCTACATGGTAGGCACCATGGAAGAAGCCATCGAGAAGGCGAAGGCAATGAAAGCGAAGGAAGGCAAGTAATCCGCCTCCTTCCCTTTCTGACCCAAGAGGCGTAAGAAATGGCTATGACCGTACATTGTGACGTCGTAAGTGCTGAGGAAAAGATCTATTCGGGCCTGGTGGAGATGCTGATCGCCACCGGTACCGAGGGCGAACTCGGCATCCAGCTTGGTCACGCTCCGCTGCTGACCGAGCTCAAGCCAGGCGCAGTCCGGATCATCAAGCAGGGCGGCAGTGAGGAAATTCTGTACGTATCCGGGGGTTACCTGGAAGTGCAGCCTAACCTGGTGACCCTGATGGCCGATACCGCTGTTCGTGCCAAGGATGTGGACGAAGCAGCCGCGCTTGAAGCCCAGAAAGAAGCTGAAAAAGCACTGGCGAACAAGACTGGCGAGTTCGAATACTCCCGGGCCGCCGCCGAGCTGGCAGAAGCAGCCGCACAGCTGCGTACCCTGCAGAAGCTGCGCAAGCACGTTCGCTGATTCGTGCCTGTGTCTGGCCCCGGACTGGCCTGACCCAAAACCGCATCCACAGGTGGGCGGCGGTGGTTCCCGACTGGAATCACCGATCATCCACCGGGACGCGGTTTTTTTATGGGTCCGGCTGACCGGACACGTGCAACACAACCCGGAGCTGAATGCCCATGAGCCCGTTACATGTGGTGATCCTGGCCGCTGGCCAGGGCTCAAGAATGAAATCCGCCGTGCCCAAGGTACTGCACCCGGTGGCCGGCAAGGCGATGCTGCATCACGTGATCGACACCGCCCGCCAGCTGGGCGCCGAGCGAATTCACACGGTGATTGGCCACGGTGCGGATCAGGTGCGCGAATCACTCCCCGGCACGAGCGACGTGAACTGGGTACTGCAGCGGGAGCAACTGGGCACCGGCCACGCCGTGGCACAGGCACTGCCAGACCTGCCGGACGACGCCCGGGTTCTGGTCCTTTATGGCGATGTGCCGCTGACCAGTGCGGCCACCTTGAAGGCCATGGTGGACGACCTGAACGACCAGCGCCTGGCACTGCTCACCGTGACCCTGGACGACCCGCAGGGCTATGGCCGCATTATCCGCAATGGCGCCGGCAACGTGCAGGCAATCGTCGAGCAGAAAGACGCCAGCGCCGGGCAGCAGGCCATCCGGGAGGTTAACACCGGCATTCTAGCGGTCTCCGCCCGGCACCTGAAACGTTGGCTGCCCACGCTGTCGAACAGCAACGCCCAGGGCGAATACTACCTTACCGACATCATTGCGCTGTCGGTGTCTGAGCGCATCACCGTCGCGGTCTCCCAGCCGGGGAATGCGTTTGAGGTGCAGGGCGTGAACAACCGGGTGCAACTGGCGGAACTGGAGCGCTGGTATCAGCGCCAGCAGGCCGAGCGGCTGATGACCGAAGGCGCCACCCTGGCGGACCCGGCGCGGGTGGATGTGCGCGGTGAGCTGACCATCGGCAACGACCTGTGGATTGACGTCAACGTGGTGTTCGAGGGCAAGGTGACGCTGGGCAGCAACGTCTCCATCGGCCCGGGTTGCGTCATTCGTGACGCAGTCATCGCCGATGGCGCCGAGATCAAGGCCCACAGCGTGATCGAAGGCGCCATCGTGGGCAGCAATGCCCAGATCGGACCCTTTGCCCGTCTGCGCCCGGGTACCGAACTGGCCGCCAACACCAAGGTGGGCAATTTTGTCGAAACCAAGAAAGCCGTGGTGGGTGAGGGCAGCAAGATCAACCACCTCAGCTACGTCGGCGACGCCACCCTGGGTCGGGGCGTGAATGTGGGTGCAGGCACCATCACCTGCAACTATGATGGGGTGAACAAGCACCAGACGGTGATTGGCAACGGCGTGTTCGTGGGTTCCAACACCTCGCTGGTGGCACCGGTGACTGTGGCCGCTGAGGCCACTATTGGCGCTGGGTCCACCATCACCCGCAACGTCGCCGAAAGCGAACTGGCGGTGGCCCGGGGCAAACAACGGAATATTTCGGGCTGGGAACGGCCCAGAAAAACGTAACAGAACGACAGACGACAGGTGAACGCAGCATGTGTGGCATTGTAGGAGCGGTTTCTGAACGGGACGTCCAGGGGATTCTGCTGGAGGGCCTTCGCCGGCTGGAATACCGCGGTTACGACTCCGCCGGTATGGCGGTGATCAACGGCGATAAGCAGGTTCAGCGCGCCCGGGAAGTGGGCAAGGTGGCCGCCCTGGGCGACGCCGTCAATGCCCAGCCGCTGCCGGGCCATCTGGGCATCGCCCATACCCGCTGGGCCACCCACGGCGAACCGTCCCAGGCCAACGCCCACCCTCACATGTCCGGCGACCGCCTGGCCATTGTGCATAACGGCATTATCGAGAACTACCAGGAACTGCGCGATGAACTGCGGGCCGACGGGTTCGTGTTTACCTCCCAGACCGACACCGAGGTGGTGGCGCACCTGATCGAGAAAAACTACCGAACCCTGGGCGTGCTCTATGACGCCGTGAAAGCGGCCATCAAACGCCTGCGGGGCGCCTACGCCCTGGCCGTGATTCATGCCGATGAGCCCGATCATCTGGTGGTGTGCCGCGAAGGCAGCCCGCTGGTGGTGGGCGTCGGCATCGGTGAAAACTTCATTGCCTCGGACCAGTTAGCGTTGCTGCCGGTCACCGACCGGTTCATGTTCCTGGAAGAAGGTGACATCGCCGACATCCGCCGGGACAAGGTCGAGATCCACGATCGTACCGGCCAGCCGGTGGAGCGCACCATCACCCGTTTCGAGCACGGCGCGGACTCGGCTGACAAAGGCGAGTACCGGCATTTCATGCTCAAGGAAATCTACGAGCAGCCCCGGGTGATCAAAGCCACCATGGAAGGTCGCCTGACCGACAGCCGCGTGCTGGAGCAGGCCCTGGGCACCGATGCCGCCAACCTGCTGGAGAACGTTCGTCACGTGCAGATCATCGCCTGCGGCACC
>DASSWD010000165.1:0-5184 GCA_035705335.1 Marinobacter sp.
GGGCCGGATCGATGGTGAGCATGCCCCCGATAAAATCCCGCCACAGACCGGCAGAGCAGTGAAAGCCACACAGCGGGTCGGCTTCATAGCGATCAACCTGCGCGGGGTCCCGGCTCAGCCAGTCGCTGGAGGTGCGGTTGGGGGCAAAGGTCCGGTTGAATTTGCCGAACGTCAGTTTGCCGATGAGTGGGCTGCGGTAGCGCCGCCCGCGCATGGCTGCAATCAGACTGACCAGCAGTCGGGACGCAGTCAGTGAAGGGCGGTGAATGTGGTTGGTGGCGCTGAGAATCAGCGTATCCGTTGCCGCGGGGTATTGCTGGGTGCAGGCCTGAGCGATAAACGACCCCATGCTGTGGCCCAGCAGGTTCACCGGCACATCGGGATATTGCCGGCGGGCAGACTGAAGTACCTGATACAGGTCGTCGACCACGCGCTGCCAGCCATTCTGGTCCGCGTAGTGGCCCAGAACATGCTCTGGGCAATCCGGCCCATGGCCCCGGTGATGGTAAGTGATCACCGCCAGATCCCGCTCCACCAGCCAGCGGGCCAGTGCCTGGTAGCGGTCGCCGTGCTCGGCCATGCCATGGCTAATAACCAGGACCGCCCGCGGGTGTTCGGGCTCAAATGCCCGTGCGTTCAGAGTGTGGCCGTCAGGAGTGCTCAGCGTCAGGAGGCGTTCGTTCATGGGCGCGGGCCGTGTCCTTGTTATTGTCGTGCGAGGCCGGGCGCTGCCACTCCGGCGGGTTCCATAAGTGCTGGAGACGGGACAATACGCTGCCCGGGCGGCTCATGTCGCGGAACAGGTCGACGTATTCGTGCGTCCACAACACCAGAAGGTTGTTCGAAGGCACCGGTGTGGTGATGCCATACTCCGGCGGGTTACGAAGGTCTTCCGGCTCGAAGGTGCCGAACAGCCGGTCCCAGAGAACCAGTGTACCGCCGTAGTTACGGTCAATGTATCCGGGGTTGCGGCCATGGTGCACCCGGTGGTGACTGGGGGTGTTGAACAACCATTCGACCGCTGCCGGCAGTTTGCCCACCACGGTCGTGTGAATGAAAAACTGGTACACCAGCGACAGCGCATAGGCCACGCCGATCCACACCGGGTTGAGACCGATCAGCGCCAGGGGCAGATAGAAAACCCAGTTGCCATTGAAAATATTGGTGGCGTTCTGGCGCATGGCGGTGGAGAAGTTCATGCGTTCAGAGGAGTGATGCACCACGTGGGCGGCCCAGAACCAGCGCATGCGATGGCTGGCCCGGTGCATCCAGTAGAAACAGAAATCCACACCGATGAAGGTGGCCAGTGCCGTGGCCCAGTTCAGTTCCAGATCAAACAGACGCCAGTGGTAGCACAGGGCATACACCGGGAAGGCAATCAGACCGGCAAACAGCAGTTCGGTGGTCTGATAGCCGGCGCCCAGGGCGAAGTTGCGGACCGCTTCCCGCACATCCATTAACGCCGGGTTGTGGCGAATGCGCAGATATTCCCAGAGGGTGACGGCGATAAACACCGGCGTAGCGACCACAAAAATCAGCTGCCGCTCGTCCAGTGCAAGCCAGGGGGCCAGTTGCTGCCAGAGTGCCAGCAGGCCGCTTTCAGCCAGCACCGCGTGCATCATGTCCATCAATGCCATGGTGGTATCCGTTTTTAACTGATCATCGCCTTATCATGGCACAGCTGTTGGGCGAGCGATTGTCCGATTGTGCCAGGCCGATTGGCCCCGGGCGCCAACGTTTCTATTCAGTGATGCGCCTGGTAGAGCCGGGCCAGGGGTTCAAGATCCGCCTGGTGCTGATCCAGCCACTGTTTCACCGGCTTGGGGATCTTCGCCGGTTTCGGCCAGGGCACCGGGTATTGGGGCGGCTGGAACAGGGGGGACAGCAGAGCGCCGGCGGCCAGGTCGGCCCGGCTGAAGGCGTCGCCCACCAGGAACGGGCGCTCTCGGTACGCTTCGGTCAGCTCCTGCACCAGCGCGGCCAGGGTTTGCTCGGCGGTGTCGGCGGTTGTCTGATTGATTTTCATCCACTTGCGCATGATCTCATCGACCCGGCTGAAGGCCAGGCTGAGCAAAATACGGTTGTAAAACGGCGTGCCGGCCGCCAGCAGTGGCACCACCACCTTCGGCCGCTGCAGGAAATAGTGGTAGATCCAGGTGCGGATGGCGGGGCCAGCTTCGTCGTCCAGGCGCTTTTCCCAGGCCAGCGCCTGTTCTTTCAAAGCCGGATCCGCCGGGGTAAGCGGGTGTTCCGGAAAGGTCTGGTCCAGATAATCCACAATCGCCGCCGAGCCCTGAATGATCTGGCCGTCGTGGTCGATCACCGGAACTGAGGATTCGTCGCCGGTAAGCCGCTTGATGGTGCGGGCATGCTGGCCCGGCAACAGGTTTACCGGGGTGTAGCGCACGCCTTTGACGTCCATCGCCCAGCGGACTTTTTCGCAGTAGTGGGATATGCAGAACTGATAGAGTTTGATGGCCATGGTCATTCCCTGATGGTTGGTCCGGCAAGCGTAACCGGAGTTGGTGCGGATTCCTAGGCGGGCAGGGCATGGTCACATCGGGCGTATCGCTCTAGAATGGCGGTTCGCCAAATAAAGGTATACCCACACGAATCACAGAGGATGTGTTCATGTTGATACGACGAGTGAAGCCGTTGTCCGTCGTGGTCAGTGCCGGCCTGGTATTGTCCGCCTGCGCGTCCGCGCCGTCTGAATCCCTTTCCAGCCAGCTGTCCGGATTTGGCCAGTATCAGTGCGGGCAACTGGATCTGCGTGTGACCCAGTCTGAAGACAGCGATCTGGTGGGGGTGGAATACCTGAACCGCCGGGTCCTGCTGAAACCCGTGAAAAGCGCCTCGGGCGCCCGATACCAGGCGCCCGGCGACCCGGATACCGTGTTCTGGTCCAAGGGAGAGCGCGGGACCTTCACCCTCAGGGGCGAAACGTTCCCGGAATGCCTGGAGCCGGGTGCGATTGAGACCGACTTCCGGGGATTTGGCACTGAGCCGTTCTGGGACGTGACTCTCCGGCAGGATCGAATGACCCTGAGGCGACCCTACGATCAGCAGGTCATTGACAACATCGCGCTCAACACCACCCTGGCCAATCAGCATGGCCGTGCCTATGAGGCCACGGTGCAGGGCATGGAGCTGTCGTTCCGCGTGGCGCATCAGTTGTGTGAAGACGACATGGCCGGTGCCCAGTACCCGGCCCAGGTACGGCTGACCCTCGACGGCGAGACCTTTGAGGGCTGTGGCGGGGATCGCCATCGGCTGTTCCGCGGTGCCGAATGGGTGGTGGAAGACCTGGCCGGTGAAGGCATCATCGATCGCTCCCGCATTACCCTGCGTTTTCTGGAAGACAACCGGGTCGCCGGGCGAGCGTCCTGCAACCGCTACATGGGCGGCTACAACCTGACCGGTGAGGGGCTGTCGTTCACGCCGCTGGCCAGCACCATGATGGCCTGTGCCCCGGCGCTGATGAACCAGGAGCGTCGGTTTCTGGGGTTGATGGAAACGGTGGTGGACGGTCGCATTGATCGCGAGGGCGCGCTGGTGCTGCGCACCGCCGACGGCGACACCCTGCGGGCCTATCAGGCCGAGACCGAAACCCCCGGTTCCTGAGGCCAGGGCCGTTCGGCGGTGTCACGGAATTGCAGCACAGCTCTGCTAGGGTGAGCGGTCCGTTACTGTGAGAGCCGCCCATGACCGAACTGCGGGATCTGACCCCCCACGGCATCATCGCTGACCAGCAGGCCGGCCGGGATCGCCGCCAGAAGCGCCTGCTGCGCACGTTTCTGCCCGAGCTGATTGATCTTGAGCGGTTGCTGGCCGAAGCACCCACCGAGGTGGAAACCTCACTGGCGGGCCAGGTGTCGGTCAGCGACATTCCCCTGCCGATTTATCGAATCGATCTGGGTTCAAAACAGCCCGACGTGCCGGTGGTACTGCTGATAGGCGGCGTGCACGGCATCGAGCGCATAGGCAGTCAGGTGGTGACCGCCTGGCTGGCGTCCCTGCTGGCGCGTCTGCGCTGGGACCAGCCGCTCCGGGATCTGCTCGCGAGGGTGCGCATTACCCTGTTGCCTATCCTCAACCCCGGCGGCATGTTCCTGAATCAGCGGGGCAACCCTCAGGGCGTGGATCTGATGCGCAACGCACCGATCACCGCTCAGGACCGCAGTGCCTTTCTGCTCGGTGGTCAAAGGTTCTCGCGGCGCTTGCCGTGGTATATCGGCAAACCGGATCAGGGCATGGAGGCGGAAAACCTGGCGCTGGAATCAGTGATTCAGGAATTGCTGCCGGGCCGGCCATTCAGTGTTGCGCTGGACTGCCACTCGGGGTTTGGCTGGCAGGACCAGATCTGGTTTCCCTACGCTTACCGGCGGCGCCCAATGCGCCGGATCGGCGCCGTCATGGCTCTGAAGCTGATCTGGGAGCAGGCGTACCCCAACCACAACTATCGGTTTGAACCTCAGTCCGCCCATTATCTTACCCACGGTGATCTCTGGGATTACTTCTATAAACAGATCAATCGGGAGAACGCCGGGGCCTTTCTGCCGCTGACTCTGGAAATGGGGTCCTGGCGCTGGATCCGCAAGCGCCCCCGGCAGTTGCTGCGACTGGACGGGCTGTTCAACCCGCTGGTGCCCCATCGCCATCAACGGGTGCTGCGCAGTCATCTGACCTGGATGGATTTTTTGCTGCATGCCGCGGCCAGCCATGGCCACTGGTTGCCGGCCGGCGAGGAAGAGTTCATGCTCAGAGAAGCGGCCATCACGCACTGGTACAGGGATACCCGATGACATGGACTGGATACTCCTGCGCGGGCTGACCCGGGAGCGTGCGCACTGGGGCGACTTTCCCGACCAGCTCCGCCAAGCCTTACCGGACCACCGGTTTCACACCGTGGATCTGCCCGGCACCGGCGTGCACTATCGGGACAACAGCCCCGCCACCATTGCTGGCATCCGTGAGCAGGTCTGCCAGCGCGTGAGTCATATTCCCCGGCCCTTCAGCCTGCTGGCGTTGTCCATGGGGGGCATGGTGGCGCTGGACTGGGCCCAGCACGCCGAACCCGGCGAGATTCAGCATCTGGTCCTGATCAACACCAGCTCCGGCTTCAGCCCGCCCTGGCATAGGATGCGCCCAGGCGCCTGGCCTCGAATCGCCCGCTTGCTTAGC